>CAMDBQ010000081.1 GCA_945889365.1 Legionella genomosp. 1
TGGCTATTGGCGAACCGAAAGCAGTCGATACCCGACACGATCAGGTGCTGTCTCGTATTTTTTCAAACAAAGTGATTCATCGCTATGACGTCTTTAATGACTTTTATGGCATGGAAGAACCGATTGAGCAAATGGTTGGCTTTTTAAAACACGCAGCCCAAGGCCTGGAAGAAACCAAACAAGTTCTGTATCTACTGGGCCCAGTAGGCGGAGGTAAATCCTCTCTCGCAGAAAAATTAAAAGATTTAATGCAAAAAATTCCCATCTACGCCATCAAGGGATCACCCGTTCATGATTCACCTCTATCTTTATTTGATCAAGAAGAAGACGCACCTTTATTGCTAGAACGCTTCGGTATCCCTTCTCGGCATCTGCGTTATGTTTTATCTCCATGGGGTGTCAAACGCCTGCATGAATTCAATGGGGATATTAATCAATTTCGTGTGGTCAAGGTCAAACCCTCTCGCATGAAACAAATCGCCATTGCTAAAACAGAGCCTGGCGATGATAACAATCAAGACATTTCATCTTTAGTGGGTAAAGTCGATATTCGCAAGCTGGAAGAGTTTTCTCAAGATGATCCAGACGCATACAGTTATTCCGGTGGCTTGTGTCGCGCAAATCGTGGGTTACTTGAATTCGTTGAAATGTTCAAAGCACCGATAAAAGTGCTTCATCCTTTGTTAACTGCAACTCAAGAAGGTAATTACAACGCCACCGAAGGGCTCTCATCCATCCCATTTGAAGGCATTATTCTGGCGCATTCCAATGAGTCCGAGTGGCAGGCGTTTCGTAATAATAAAAACAATGAAGCGTTTATTGACCGGATCAATATAGTCAAGGTTCCCTATTGTCTGCGCGTGTCTGAAGAACTGAGAATCTATCGAAAACTGATAGAAAACAGCTCGCTAACCAGCGCCCCGTGCGCACCCGGCACCATGGATATGTTGGCGCAATTTTCGGTATTGACCCGTTTAAAAGAACCACAAAATTCCAGCATTTACTCAAAATTGCGGGTATACAACGGTGAAAGCCTGAAAGATACCGATCCCAAAGCCAAGTCTTATCAGGAATACCGTGATTTTGCGGGTGTTGATGAAGGCATGAGCGGAATATCTACACGCTTCGCTTTTAAAATTCTCTCAAAAGTATTTAATTTTGATCATGCGGAAATAGCGGCCAATCCTGTGCATTTACTTTATGTACTTGAGCGCCAAATTGAGCAAGAGCAATTGCCTCAGGAACTGCATGAAAAATACTTGGCATTTATAAAAGAATATTTGTCACCAAAATACGTGGAGTTTATTGGCAAAGAAATTCAAACGGCCTATCTGGAATCTTATTCGGAGTATGGGCAAAACATTTTCGACCGATACATCACTTATGCGGATTTTTGGATTCAAGATCAAGATTACCGCGATCCCGACACAGGTGAAATATTCGACCGAGCATCATTAAACGCGGATCTGGAAAAAATTGAGAAACCTGCAGGCATTTCCAATCCCAAAGATTTCCGTAATGAAGTGGTTAATTTTGTATTGCGAGCCCGTGCTAACAATCACGGGAACAATCCAAAATGGAATAGCTATGAAAAACTGAAATCCGTTATTGAGAAAAAAATGTTCAGCAACACCGAAGATTTGCTGCCGGTTATATCCTTCAATGCCAAAGCATCAGAGGATGATAAGAAAAAACACATGGAATTTATTGCGCGCATGGTAGACAAAGGATATACGCCCAAACAAGTCAGATTGCTCTGTGAGTGGTACTTGCGCGTTCGCAAGTCACAATAAGTGAGTAAACATCATGACTCAATTCATTGACAGGCGACGGAACGCCAGTAAGAAAAGCACCGTCAACCGACAGCGGTTTTTACGGCGTTATAAAAATCAAATCAAACGCGCCGTATCGGATGCCATTGGTAAGCGTAGCATTACTGAAATTGACAGGGGTGAGCACGTTAGCATCCCTGCCAAAGAGCTAAATGAACCACGATTTCATCACGGTCCGGGTGGAAAAGTTGAGCGTGTGTTGCCAGGCAATGATGAGTTTTTGACCGGCGATCGAATCAAGCGACCGACCGGAGACAGCGGCAATGGCTCCGGTAGTGAGGCAAGTGATAGCGGCGAGGGTGATGATAATTTCGTGTTTGCACTGTCTCGCGAAGAATTTCTTGATTTGTATTTTGAAGACTTGGAGCTGCCTGATTTAGTAAAAAAAGAACTGGCGCGGGTCAATACATTTAAAACCGTTCGGGCAGGCATTACCACTAGCGGGATCCCAACCAACATCAACATATTACGATCCATGCGCCAAGCAACGGGTCGTCGCGTAGCACTAGCATCTCCTCATAAACAGTTACTCCGTGCGGTCGAAGCTGAACTGGCTCTTCTGCAGGCCGACATCCATAGCGACGCTACGGAAACACTCCGTCTAGAACACGAAATTGAACGTTTAAAAAAGAAAATCAAAGCCGTTCCATTTATTGACACCATTGATTTGCGTTACAACAACCGTGTTCGGATCCCGGCTCCATCAACCCAAGCGGTTATGTTTTGTATCATGGACGTTTCCGGTTCGATGGATGAGCCTAAAAAGGACATTGCCAAGCGTTTTTTTATTCTGCTCTATCTATTTCTAACTAAAAATTATAAAAAAATTGAACTGGTTTTTATTCGTCATCACACATCTGCCAAAGAAGTGAGTGAAGAAGACTTTTTTTACTCTCGCGAAACGGGTGGTACCGTCGTATCCAGTGCGCTTGAGTTATTGCAACACACGATTGAGACGCGGTATAGCCCTGATGCCTGGAATATATATGTGGCTCAAGCATCCGATGGTGACAACTGGAATGCTGATTCACCGTATTGTCTAGAATTATTACGCGACAAGATTGTGCCACTGTTGCAATATTTTGCCTATATTGAAATCATGCCCCGCCATCACCAGAGTTTGTGGGAGGTTTATCAACAGTTAGGGGCAATGTATCCCCATTTTGCAATGGAAAACATCGACCATGTAACCGACATTTATCCAGTATTTCGTGCCCTGTTCAAGAGGAAAACGGTATGAAAAAAGAGCCGATAGCGACAGGTTCTGAATGGACCTTCGAGTTGATACAGGCATTTGATCGGGAAATTTCGCGTCTGGCGAAAGATTTCAAACTGGATACCTATCCCAATCAAATCGAAGTGATCAGTGCTGAACAAATGATGGATTCCTATGCATCCGTAGGCATGCCCATTGGTTATAGCCACTGGTCGTTTGGCAAACATTTTGTCGGTGTTGAAAAAAGCTATCAGCGTGGCCAAATGGGGCTTGCATATGAGCTGGTAATTAATTCCAATCCGTGTATTTCTTACCTCATGGAAGAAAATACAATGGCAATGCAGGCTCTGGTCATTGCCCACGCCTGTTATGGTCATAATTCTTTTTTTAAAAACAACTATTTATTTAAAATGTGGACATCAGCCGATGCCATTATTGATTATCTTGTTTTTGCTAAACATTATATTGCAGAGTGCGAGGAACGCCACGGCATAGACGAGGTCGAAGGCGTTCTAGATGCCTGCCATGCGCTAATGAATTATGGTGTAGACCGCTACAAACATCCTGCCGCGCTATCCATTCAAGAAGAAAAACTTCGCCAACAAAATCGTGAGACTTATCTGCAATCTGAAGTAAATGAATTATGGCGTACCATTCCGCAGGGCAAAGCCAGTGGGAGTGGTGGCGAAAAAATCCGTTTTCCAGAAGAGCCTCAGGAAAATATTCTGTATTTTATTGAAAAAAATGCGCCCCTGCTCAAACCTTGGCAGCGTGAAATTGTGCGTATTGTCAGGAAAATTGCACAATATTTTTATCCACAAGGTCAAACCAAAGTCATGAATGAAGGTTGGGCTTGCTTTTGGCATTACACTTTATTGCATGCGCTTTATGATGAGGGACTGGTGACTGATGAATTCATGCTGGAAATTTTACAAACGCATACCAATGTCATCATGCAGCCCGCCTATAATAGCCCTCATTATAATGGCATAAACCCATACACGTTGGGCTTTCGTATGATGCAGGACATCAGACGCATCTGTGAGCATCCAACGGATGAGGACAAGCGTTGGTTTCCTGATCTTGCCAATACGGATTGGATGGCCGGTTTGGATACTGCCATGAGAAATTTCAAAGATGAAAGTTTTATTGCACAGTACCTCTCACCCCATTTGATACGTGAATTGCGATTATTTCAGATCATCGATGATGATCAACACCCGGAATTTATGGTTGGTGCTATACATAATGAGCAAGGTTATCAATTGGTTCGTGAAGCCTTATCCAGACAATACAATATGGGTAATCTTGAACTGGACATCCAGGTGTTTTCAGTCGATGTTGAAGGTTCACGCGCGCTTACTCTGCATTATACTCAACAAAACAGGGTGCCTCTCAGTGGAGAAACGCATGAGGTGTTAAAGCACTTGTATGCGCTGTGGCAGTTCCCTGTTGTTCTGAAAGCAATTGATACCAAGGGTCAGGTTACGGCCGAGTATCATTGTCCTTTAAAGACGGCACCGCAAGCGCCATAGTAATTTTGCGATCATCTAAGCCATGCGCGACCGCTAGTGCTAACTGAATATGGCCATCGGTGAGCGCTACCTGACGGTCGCGGCTCAGAAGGCGGCCAAGAATCAAACCAATAGACAAGGAGCAATAAAAATGTCAGACAAATACACCCAAATAACTACTACCATTAGCGCGCAACTGGCAAAAATGCGGAGAGAAATACCAGAAACCATGACCGGCTTTTCAGCCTTGGCACAAGCGGCCACCAAAGACGGCGCGCTGAATAAAAAGACTAAAGAGTTAATCGCTATCGCGTTGGCAGTTGCCAATCATTGCCCCGGCTGCATCGGTTTTCACTCACAGACACTGGTTAAATTACAAACCAGTCGAGAAGAGCTATTGGAAACATTGAGCATGGCTATCTATATGGGCGGTGGGCCATCATTAATGTATGCTGCTGAAGCACTGGAAGCGTTTGAAGAATTTAGCAAGAGTTAGTGTGACTCTCCACGTCCACTCATCCTCGTCGAACGCATTAACCAGATCGATGGGTGTTTCATCTTGCTCAGCATCGGCAATGGCATTGAACTTATCTATCCAGCCAGCTTGCAGGTTTTTAAAAGGCATTAAAATAACCCCGCCTTTTTTATTGACCGTCGACTCAGCAAGATGACTTGCCAATGGTAGAAGACTTCGAAGTGTGTTCAAAGCAGGGTTTAAAAAAATTGATAAACTGTCCTATAATTAAAATAAGACGATCTAAATGCGGAGTTATGCCATGGCAGATCTAAAGATACATTCAGCCTTATATAACGAATTAGTCCAGGAAACAAAAGATGAATTTACTGAGCAGCATTTGAATCCTAGTACGTTACAAGCGCGATTATTAAATAGTGATCATCCCTTAAGGTACGACGATATGTCGGACTTATTGCGCGAGGTTAATGATGCACAGTTTGGTATTGTTTCGACCCTGGAACTACAGGGGGACGAAGTACAGTGGGTTAGGGATGCAACTTCAGCCACTCCTGTTGTGGAACGAATGCCACATGACGCGCCCGTAGTCGAAGCCAATAATGCCTTGTTACGTATGTTATCACGCTTAAGACCTATTGATTTCGCAATTGAAAAAAAATGGGGAACTGAAGGCAGCAAAGATAGTCGTGATGCTTTGAGGCAAGAGTTCGCTAAACAAAGTAAAGAGATTCTAACAATAGCTCAAAGTCATGTTTCAAGCAAAGAAGAACAAATAAAAGCGTTCAAAACGATAGAGAAAAATTTCAATACCTTTTTGGTAAAAAAATTACATGAAGCGAATTTAACTCAAGGTATTGAGAATGAGGAACAGGCTGAAAAGTTATTGTTTCACTACCGCAATATGTCCAGTATTTTGACTCATCCCGCCAGAACATTAGTGACCTTAACTTATGATGAGGGGAGTCAAGTTTTGCAGCGTGAAACGCAATACCCGGTTACCAAGAAAACAGACCTTCAGAAAGAAGCGATTGAGGAGTTAAGAACAGTTACTCCTTTCCCTGATAAAACTGAAACAAGCGGGCACACGAAACAGAGCCATGCACAACAGGAAGCGGATAGTTTATTTGTAGACTTAATTAAACGTGATGATACCGCCTTACCTGCTCAGACCAGGAAAAGCCATTTGGCTGGTGCAAAAAATGCGTTTATTGTAAAAAATGAATTGGTTTTCAATGTTGAAAGAAACGACCTAAATAACCGGGAAGTCCTTGCTAGTAAGGAGAAGGAAGTGCTTTGGTTGGCTCGCTCTGGCTCTCCTGCTTATGTAGGTGGTGGGGAAAGTAGTGCGCGTATTAAGGATCATGCGCGTGAAGTTTTGAATCAAATTCGCGAAACTGCCAAAGAAAAAATGGTAGGAAATGCCTTAAAAATTCATTTTACTACTTTAAACACGTATACATTTTTAGAAAACCAGTCCACTGTTGTTAGCAATGTGCAGAAAGTAACAAGAGGAGCTGGGAAGGGAGATGAATACTCCTATTTACCTACAAATTGGGATGGAACAAACCGGATTGTAGATGTTGCACCAGGCCTTGCTTTTGATGATCAAAATTATCCATTGGTTCGCCCAAAAGGTTCGGCACCCTCACAAAAAGCAACCCGTGTCGCTGAAGTATCCAGTGTGATGCT
>CAMDBQ010000082.1 GCA_945889365.1 Legionella genomosp. 1
GTCATGCGTGAACATATTTTACTGGATGATATTCCGGTTCATGTGATTGACACAGCAGGCTTGCGTGAAAGTGATGACTTGGTTGAAAAAGAAGGCATTAAGCGTGCATGGCAAGAAGTTAGTCGCGCGGACTGTGTGTTGCTGGTGATAGATGCGGGTTGTGATATCGATACTGCGCCGTTAAGTGAGGCAATTCAGGCTGTATTGCCAATGGATGTCCCTATTATTTATGTGTTTAATAAAATTGATCTTTTAAAACACCCACATAAATCTGTTGAGAATGCAGGGGCTAGCGGCACTTGTCAAACCAATCATGCTAACGCCGTTTATCTCTCCGCCAAATCTGGTGAGGGTCTATCTCTGTTAAAGACTAAAATTAAACAAGTGGTGGGTTATCAACCTGCTGAAGGGCAGTTTTTAGCACGTCGCCGGCATATTCAGGCTCTCGATAATACACAGACGTTGTTATTGGCAGGGCATCATCAATTATTAATTCACCGTGCAGGAGAGTTGCTTGCAGAAGACTTACGCCTTGCGCATTTATCGCTGTGTGAAATTACGGGTGAGTTTACACCCGATGATTTGCTAGGTGAGATTTTTTCGAGCTTTTGTATCGGCAAGTAGGTTAATGCGGCTCCAATCTTTGGTAAATGCTACTTGTTTAAACAAGCATACAGTGGTATAGTGTATATTTTTAGGCCAATTCTTGTTTTTTTGCAAAAGGATTATTTATGCAAAACCCGCCGGATGATACTAGCAATTTGGTTGTAGGGAGCATTTTTCGACAGGCCACTGCAGCCACGCCGACTGCTAGCCAACCTGAAGAAAAACACTCAATCTACGATTTACCCCGTCTTGTAATTGCATTTGGCAACATGCACAGGCTAAGTACTCGCTTTACAATATTGACACTGAAGACATCCTTGTTGTTGGCCCGTGAGAACCATTGGCTGGATAATCTCGAAGTATTGTTGGGTCGTTCAGTTAATATTGCTATTCTTGATGCTCCATTGGGTGTTTATAGCTCATTAAGTGTTGGTCTTTTTATTGCTCGGAATCTTATTAATGCAACCGACATTCTGCAACATACGTTTTTTCCCGACGAAGATGAAGCAGCATTAACTAAGATGGATCGTTTTGGCAAAGGTCTTTATCATCGTCACACAAATCTGGCTAACGATTCTGTTTGGGGTCTAGTCAATGCGTTATGTAATTACGCGGTATATTTTGGTATTCCTGCAGCTACTACCAATTATCTGATGGTCGGTTTTACCGGGTTTGACGTGGCATTGTTGACCTTGGATTTATATTTGAAAAGGCAGGAGTATTTAATTGCGTCGGTTGCGCCTAACCTAACACCTGAAGAAAAAGAGCGGATTGCAAGTGATTATGAGAAGTTTAGATCAGCCCAATTATTCTATATTGTAGCAGCTAATATCATGCTGGGTAGTTTTGCTATAGGCTTTTTGTTCTTACCCCCGGCCTATATTTCGGTTTGCTTTCTCATTTGTAATGTTGCCATTGCTATGTATCTTTCTGGCAGTAAGTATGGCGAATGGAGCGATGCTCACCGGATTTTGAAGTTGAGCGTTGATCTCAATCAAGATAGAGCACCAGCAGATAAAGCTGTGCAGAAATCATGGGATGATTTGGGGTTTGCCATGGCTAAAAATATTATAGCGCCATTTGTTTTCTTAGGCGCATTTACGGTTAGTGTTCCTGCAGCTATTGGGTTGACTTTGGCTTATGCTGCTTATGAAGCTTATAATGTTGGTCTTGAGGCGAAGTATTTCACTAGCAATGATGCTGCATCTGGACTGAAGAGCCCTTAGTCGTTATCTGACCTTGAACAGGTTGGGCAGGTCGCTTCGATACTAGCCTTTATTTTTCTTGTAAAGTGAGTGCTAGTTTGTAGATCTCGTTTTTATTTTCTTTTGTTAGCTGTGCTGCAATTTTTACGGCCTGTTTCAATGGTAGTTCGGCTAATAAAACAGTTAGTAGATTGTTCATGTCGTTTTGGACGCCTTCTTCTGCTCTGGGTGGGATGATTAAAACAAACTCCCCTTTGCAATGACCTTGATCAGCCATTAACCAGGCTTTCACTGTTGTGCAGCTTCCTGCAATAAATCGTTCGAATGTTTTGGTTAGTTCCTTCGCTAGCACCAACTCACAGTCCTCACCGAAAACAGTTGCAATATCATCTATGCTTTCTACTATTCGATGGGTTGATTCATAAAATACCAAGGTGTGATCCGTTGCGCGTAGCGATTCAAGCTTGCTGCACCTTGCTGTTTTTTTGGCGGGTAAAAATCCATAAAACGAGAAGGCATCGCACGGTACTCCGGCTGCTGATAATGCGGCAATTACGGCACACGCTCCTGGAATGGGTGCCACCGTAATGCCATGTGATTGAGCTAATTTAACCAGTGGGTAGCCAGGGTCGCTAATTAATGGAGTGCCGGCATCACTGATGAGTGCAAAAGATTTACCTTGTAACAAAGCGGTGATAATGGCGTCACTTTTATTGGCTTCATTGTGGGCGTGCAATGACATCAAGGGTTTTTTAATTCCCAACAGGGTTAGTAATTGCATGGAGTGACGCGTATCTTCTGCGAGGATGGTATCAACGGATTGAAGTATATTTAATGCGCGTAAAGTGATGTCATCGCGATTGCCTATGGGGGTTGCCACAATATAAAGAATGCCTACAGTTGTTGCTGAAATGTCCATCTTGGTTTATCCTCTTCTGTTCTTGCGTCTTGGATTATGGTTATATGTTGTCAATTATACGGTTTTTAAAGCCCATTTTACTTGTTTTTTGTGCGACTTTTCTCTCACACTGCACCAAAGTAAGCGTGAGTTCGGAAAGCCATCTACAAGTGAGTCATAAATTAGCTAGCCCATACACTATGCCGGCTGCGGCGTACCTTGCTTTGGCAAAAAACCAGGTTGGAACCGAAAAACAATCATTATTTTTGATGGCTGCTGGTCGGGCGATCTATGACGGACAATGGCGACAAGGGTTAGCCATTTTAGCACAGACCGGTGCGTTACCCGCAGATCTTGCCGATGAAAAAAGCTTATTGCAGGCTAAAGTCGATTTAATTCGTGAACAACCCCGTATTGCGATTGCTAAACTGTCGACCATTCGTGAAATTAACAAATTGCCTATTTTTTACCAAGTTCAATTTTACGAGATGTTAGCGTCTGCCTATCAATCCATTGGAAATGCTACGGAATCGGTTGTGGAACGGATTAAGTTAGATAACCTATTGCCTGATGAGGCTTCAAAAGCCAATAACCGCCGGGCTTTATGGTTATCGTTAACTACCTTGCCTATTGCTGAACTGGATACTTTGGCGGCTGAGGCTAAAGAGGGTTCATTGTTGAAAGGCTGGATGCAATTGGCTCTAATTGCGCGCAAACAATATGACAACCCTCAAACGATGCTTGCGCACATTGAGGATTGGCAGTCGCAATATCCAAGTCATCCTGCTAATTTTATTATGCCATCCCCCTTAGACAGCGTGAACGATCGCTTATATGCCCCGCCTAAGCAGTTGGCGTTGCTATTGCCTTTGACTGGTCCTTTGGCAGGGCCTGGTGGCGCGGTCAAAGATGGTTTTATGGCAGCATATGATGCCAGCTCTTTGCGAGAGTTTATAAAGGTTCGTATTTACGATACGAACTCAGCCAATGTGGCTTCTCTTTATCAGCAAGCCGTGGCTGATGGCGCTGATTACGTTGTCGGTCCGCTGAGTAAAGCGGATGTGACCACTGTTGCTGCCATGAATCATCCTGTGCCGACTTTATTGCTTAATGATTTGGAAGGTCGCACACAAGACAATGCCCTGCAGTTTGGTTTATCACCCGGTAACGAGGCCCGTCAGGTTGCGGCTAATGCGCGCAAGCATGGATACACACGTGCGTTGGTTATTGCCCCCAGCGGTGCCTGGGGCGCTGATGTGGTGGGTGCATTTGCTAGTCAGTGGCAAGCCAGTGGCGGGCAGATTATTGATAAGATGTATTACGGCGCGCATGATGATATGAATGTCGGTATTCGCAATTTCCTCCATGTTTCAGATAGTGAGGCGCGCGGAAAACATCTTCAACAGATGCTCGGCCATAATATAGAATCTACGCCTAGTCGTCGTCAAGATTTTGATGTGATTTTCTTGCTGGCTTATCCTTCAAAAGCCAGGCAAATTATGCCGATGTTGAAATATTATTATGCTGGTGATGTGCCTGTGTATGCTACATCGAGTGTTTATTCAGGTAGTGCGAATTCAATGAAGGATCGAGATTTGGATGGCATTATTTTTTGCGATATGCCGTGGGTCTTTGATCATCAGATGGGTAGTCGCAACTGGCCGGAGCAGTTTAACAGTTATAACCGGTTGTATGCGTTAGGCATGGATAGTTATGCTTTGACGGGTCAATTAAACCAGCTGATCCTGTTCCCTGCATTGGGCGTTAGTGAAAAAAGCGGCGTGCTTTATTTAAGCTCTAATCAGCAGATTGCGCGGATTCTTGCTTTTGGGCAATTTAGACAGGGATTGCCGCAGATGTTGGGTGAGAATCGGTAACGTTTTTGCGAACTATCAGAGCCGCGTCTCGGATAGTTCGCAAAAACGTTAAGGTCATTACATGCAAACATTCCTAAATACCCCTTTTAATATAGGCACCCTTTCCCTGCCCCATCGCCTGATTCAAGGGCCATTGGCAGGATATAGCTGTGCGCCCTTTCGGCAGTTGTTTTATCGATATACCCCGCCTGCTTATTGTGTCTCCGAAATGATTTCAGCACACGATACGCTTCATAAGCACCAACCTGCTTCGCGTTATTTATACCGTGCGCCAGAAGAAAAGATATTATGCTATCAGTTGTCAGGCAATGATCCGCAGATCGTGGCTGAGGCAGCACTTCGCTTACAAGATTTAGGTGCTGATTTAATTGATCTGAACTGTGGTTGCCCGAAAGCTAAAATTCGAAAAAAAGGTGCGGGTAGTGCGCTGTTGGAAGATCCTGAGCGATTGGAAAAAATTGTCCGGGCTGTGCGTTCTGCTATTACGATTCCTTTCACTGTTAAAATTCGCCTGGGTGATGTTGGGTTGGCAAAAACTATCGAACAAGCAGGCGCTGATGCATTGGTTGTACATGGTCGAAACTGGACTCAAGGCTATGATAAGCCCTGTGATTTTTCTCAGATTGCAGCGATAAAGCAAGCACTGACTATTCCGGTGATAGCGAATGGTGATATTGCTGATCACGCATCCTTGGCCAAGGCCATTGCCATTACAGGCTGTGATGCCTATATGATTGGACGCGCTGGCAGTGGTAATCCCTGGCTTTACCAGCAGTTGCTGACACATGAGCGGGAGCCAATCGAGTATGCTGAGCGCGTTAGCTGTTTCATCAGTCATTTACACGGTTTGGCGCATTTGGAAAGTGAGCATCAAGCTGTGCTGCAAAGTAAATCACTGGTTCGATATTATTTCAGAAATACACTTACTGACTCGCAATTACAATTTTTTTATGGTTTGGATAGCTTAACGGCGATTGCTGTCTTTGCAAACGCAGTGTAGCATTGCTCAAAATTGTACGAACTTGATGTTAGGAAGGGATCCCGTGCGTGTATATACCTCAAATCAACAGCGGTACATCGACGCTAACGTCGACAATATAAATAAAGGATGAATACCATGTCATTACACCTTGTCATTCTAGCTGCCGGTCAGGGCAAACGTATGCATTCGGCTATTTCGAAAGTCCTGCATAACATCGGTGGCAAGCCTATGCTGGAACGGGTTGTGGAAACGGCAAGTGGTTTAAACCCGGACGGTATACATGTTATTTTCGGCCATGGTGGTGAACAACTTAGAACCGCTCTACCTAATCTGCCAGTCAATTGGGTGTTTCAAGCGGAACAGCTGGGTACCGGACACGCTGTAATGCAGGCCTTGTCCCATATTCCAAGGGCAAGTCAGGTGCTGGTGTTGTCTGCTGATGTGCCATTGATTCAGGTTGCTACCCTGCGCATGTTGATTGATCGCTGCAAAGCCACCCATTCATTGGGGTTATTAGTCGCCTCTATTGCTGATCCCTCCGGGCTGGGTCGTATTGTGCGTAATGGGCAAGGCGATGTTAATGCCATCGTTGAAGAAAAAGATGCAACCGAGCAGCAACGTCAAATCAATGAAATTTATAGCGGGATTTGCTGTGCTACAGCAGCTGATCTGAATCGCTGGTTGCCGGCGTTAAGTTGTGACAATGCTCAGGGCGAATATTATCTAACAGAAATCATTGCGATGGCCGTTTCTGAAAAGTTACCTATCGTATCGTTGCGTGCCTCTGATTGCATGGAAATCCAGGGTGTTAATAATCGTGCACAGCTACATCAACTGGAGCGCGCCTGGCAAGCTCGTATTGCAACGCAACTGATGTTGATGGGGGTTACCATTGCGGATGCCGAACGCATCGATATACGCGGTGATCTTCGTTGTGGTACGGATGTTTTTATTGATGTAAACAATGTCTTTATTGGCAATGTTATTATCGGTGATCAGTGTACAATCGGCCCCAACTGCATGTTAACCCATGTGACGCTGGGCAAAAACAGCGAAATTCTGCCCAATAGCGTGCTGGACAATTGCATTATTGGTGACGATTGCCACGTAGG
>CAMDBQ010000083.1 GCA_945889365.1 Legionella genomosp. 1
CAAGGGGATTGATGCCTAATCCTAAGGTTGGCACAGTGACTATGAACGTCGAGGCTGCAGTTAAAGACGCCAAGTCTGGTCAAGTAAGATACAGGACTGATAAAAATGGTATAATCCATTGCACCGTTGGTAAAATTGATTTTGCAACGGATGACCTGATGGATAATATATCCGCATTGCTTGGTGATTTGAAAAAAGCTAAGCCTGCTTCGTCCAAAGGCATGTATATAAAGAAAATTACATTGTCTACTACAATGGGAGCAGGTTTAACTATTGATTTTTCATCAATTACCATGTAATATATCCAACCTTTTCAAAAAATTCACGGCATAGACATCGGTTCCATGCCGTCGAAGACCGCAGGTGCGCGAGCTTAATTTCCTGCGCAGACGGTGAACCGGCTCTGAGGTAACTCAGGGGTGGGCACCATAACTGTCAAATCCTTGTGATTTGCACAACTTAGGAGGTCAGTAACGTGACACTAACTTTAGCTGCAAAAAAAGCCGTTGTTGAAGAAGTGACTGCTGTCGCTTCCCGGGCTATTTCAGCAGTTGTTGCTGATTATCGTGGTTTAACTGTTAATCAAATGACCGAGCTTCGTGCTGCGGCACGTAAAGCAGATGTTTATTTGCGAGTAGTGCCAAACACACTAACTCGTAGAGCATTTGAGAAAACAGATTTTTCTTGTTTAAGTGATTTGCTAGTTGGTCCTTTGTTTGTGGCGTTATCAATGCAAGCGCCCGGCGATGCTGCCCGATTGCTCAAGACGTTCTCAAAAACATTTGAGAAGCTTGAAATCAAGGCGTTGTCCGTAAGTGGTAAAGTATACGGTGTCGAACATCTCGATGCAGTTGCAAGCTTGCCAACACGAAATGAAGCGATTGCTAAGCTGATGTATGTAATGAGAGCGCCTGTTGAGAAATTTGTTCGTACACTTGCAGAGCCTCATGCTAAACTGGTAAGAACAGTTGCTGCAATAAAAGATCAAAAAGCCGGTTAACCACATAATCCAAAATTAAATTTTAACTTAGGAGCTAGAAATGGCTGTAACAAAAAATGAAATCCTTGAAACAATTTCAAATATGTCTGTAATGGAAGTTGTTGAGCTAATCGAAGCAATGGAAGAGAAGTTCAATGTTTCTGCTGCTTCTGCTACTGTTGCTGTTGCAGGCCCAGCTGCTGCCACTGTTGCTGCTGAAGAACAAACTGAGTTTGATGTTATTCTAAAAAGCTTTGGCGAAAATAAAGTTGGCGTGATTAAGGTTGTTCGTACCATTACTGGTCTTGGCTTGAAAGAAGCTAAAGATTTGGTTGAAGGCGCGCCATCAACTGTTAAAGAAGCTGTCTCTAAAGCTGATGCTGCTGACATAAAAAAACAGCTTGAAGAAGCTGGTGCTTCAGTCGACATTAAATAGTTTCTACAATTCCTGTTATATGACCCAGCCATGTTTTCATGGCTGGGTTTACGTGTTTGAACACATCAATAATTTATAGAGGAACCACCATGGCCGCGTCAGTTTCTAACATACAATATTCGCATGCTGAGAAAAAACGATTTCGCAAGAGCTTTGGTAGGCAGGCGGACAAGATGGAAATTCCAAATCTGCTTGAAATTCAACTAAAATCATATAGGGACTTTTTAAAGGTCGACGCCGATGTCGATAGCTATCAAAAAACCGGATTACACTCTGCATTTACATCTGTGTTTCCAATAAATAGTTTTTCTGGTAACGCTCGGTTGGAATATGTTAGTTATAAACTGGGTGAACCTGCTTTTGACGTACGTGAGTGTAAATTAAGAGGGTTGACGTACTCCGCCCCATTGCGGGTCAAAATTCGTTTGGTTGTTCTTGATAAAGAAGCCTCTGGCGAGCCTAAGCCAATTAAAGATATTCGCGAACAAGATGTATTTATGGGTGAAATACCATTGATGACAGATGTCGGTACATTCGTGATTAATGGCACAGAACGCGTTGTTGTATCTCAGTTACACCGATCCCCCGGTGTTATTTTTGAACATGATCGAGGCAAGACCCATTCTTCAGGTAAATTATTATATTCTGCACGCATCATTCCTTACCGTGGATCTTGGTTGGATTTTGAATTTGATCCAAAAGATTGCCTATTTGTGCGAATTGACCGTCGACGTAAGTTACCAGTTAGTATTTTATTAAGATCTTTAGGTTATGATACCGAAACTATATTGTCTGAATTTTTTGAATCAACATCCTGCCATCTTAAAAATGGTGAATTTCATATTGATTTGATCCCCTCTCGCCTGCGCGGTGAAATTGCCTTGTTTGATATTATTGTGCCTGAAACTGGTGAGGTAATTGTTGAGCAAGGGCGTCGTGTAACTGCACGCCATATTAAACTAATGGAAAAGAGCAACATGCAGGATCTTATTGTCCCGCGTGACTACCTTACTGGTAAGGTGCTTGCCAAAACTATTGTTGATACGTTGACTGGTGAGTTGCTCGCCAAAGCCAATGATGAAATTACAAGTGATTTGCTCGAATCTCTTCCTCAACGAGGAATACATGAGTTTGACATGATCTACACTAACGACTTGGATCATGGATCGTATATATCCGACACCATTAAAATTGATCCTACTTCCTCACAACTTGAGGCGTTAGTGGAGATCTATCGCATGATGCGTCCCGGCGAACCACCAACTAAAGAAGCCGCAGAAGCGCTGTTTAAAAATCTTTTTTTCGCAGAAGAGCGTTATGATCTTTCTGCTGTTGGACGTATGAAGTTTAACCGGCGAGTAGGTCGAAAAGAAGATACTGGCCCAGGTACATTAACTAAAGAAGATATTCTTGCTGTAATTAAGACTCTCATAGATATCCGTAATGGTAATGGTATGGTCGATGATATCGATCACTTAGGTAACAGACGCGTACGTAGCGTTGGAGAAATGGCTGAAAACCAGTTTAGAGTTGGGCTAGTACGTGTTGAGCGTGCAGTTAAGGAACGATTGAGCTTAGCGGAATCTGATAACCTAATGCCGCAGGACTTAATCAATGCCAAACCTGTTTCTGCTGCTGTAAAAGAGTTTTTTGGCTCAAGTCAGCTCTCACAATTTATGGATCAAGTTAATCCGTTATCTGGTATTACGCATAAACGCCGTGTTTCTGCATTAGGGCCAGGTGGTTTGACGCGTGAACGCGCAGGTTTTGAGGTGCGTGACGTACATACTACACATTATGGCCGTGTTTGCCCTATTGAAACTCCTGAGGGCCCTAATATTGGTTTGATTAACTCATTATCTGTCTATGCTCGAACTAATGACTATGGTTTCATTGAGACACCCTGCAGAAAAGTAATTGATGGCCGGGTTACCGATGATATTGAGTACTTATCAGCGATTGAAGAAGTCGATCAGTACATTGCTCAATCAAGTGTCTCTCTTGATGAACAAGGAAATATAACCGCAGATTTAGTTCCGTGTCGTCATGAAAATGAATTTTCATTAACAACGCCTGATAAAATTAATTATATGGATGTGTCGCCCAAACAGATCGTTTCTGTCGCCGCATCCTTGATTCCTTTCCTTGAGCATGATGACGCGAATCGTGCATTGATGGGCTCAAACATGCAGCGTCAAGCTGTTCCGACATTACGTGCTGAAAAGCCGTTGGTCGGCACGGGAATGGAGCGTACAGTTGCTTCAGACTCCGGTGTCTGTGTTGTAGCTCGACGTGGAGGAATCATTGATTTGGTTGATGCTTCGCGTATCGTTGTGCGCGCTAATGATGATGAAACTACAGCTGGTGAGACAGGTGTTGATATTTATAATCTGACCAAGTACTTTCGTTCAAATCAGGATACTTGTATTAATCAAATCCCGATTGTTAGTAAGGGTGATCGAATTAGTCGTGGTGATATCATGGCAGATGGTCCTTGTACTGATATGGGTGAGCTAGCTCTTGGGCAAAACTTGTTGGTCGCATTCATGCCATGGAATGGGTACAACTTTGAAGACTCCATTCTTATTTCTGAAAGAATCGTACAGGATGATCGATTTACTTCAATTCACATCGAAGAGTTGACCTGTATTGCTCGCGATACAAAATTAGGAACTGAAGAAATTACTGCAGATATTCCTAATGTAGGTGAATCAGCGTTAGCAAACCTTGATGAGTCAGGTGTTGTATACATTGGTGCGGAAGTAACTGCTGGTGCTATTCTGGTCGGTAAGGTTACACCTAAAGGTGAAACTCAATTAACGCCCGAAGAAAAATTATTACGTGCAATTTTTGGCGAAAAGGCGTCGGATGTAAAAGACTCATCATTACGTGTTCCGTCTGGAATGAATGGCACGATTATTGATGTGCAAGTTTTCACCCGCGATGGCCTTGAGAAGGATACTCGGGCTAAAAGCATTGAAGAGGAGCATCTGGCGGCTGTTCGTAAAGATTTGATTGACGAAAGACGGATCCGTGAAGAAGACATCTACCAGCGTGCTTATAATTTATTGATTGATAAAGCTGCGACTGGTGGCCCAGGCAGTTTAAAGCCTGGTTCTAAAATTACCAAAGATTACCTTGTCAATACAACCCGTGAAAAATGGTTTGATATACGCATGGAAGACGAAATAATTAGTCAACAACTTGAGCAGTCTTCAAAGCAATTAGAATCTCTGGCCAAGGAAATTGAAAAGAGATTCAACGATAATCGCAAGAAGATAATACAAGGTGATGATCTAGCTCCTGGCGTATTAAAAATTGTTAAGGTTTATCTGGCTGTTAAACGTCGAATTCAGCCTGGTGACAAAATGGCCGGGCGTCATGGGAATAAAGGTGTTATTTCAATCGTTGTTCCTATGGAAGATATGCCTTATATGGAAGATGGCACACCTGTTGACATCGTGCTTAATCCACTTGGCGTACCGTCACGGATGAATATTGGCCAAGTATTGGAAACGCATTTAGGACTCGCTGCCAAAGGTTTAGGACATCGAATAGCCGAACTTTTAGATAAAAAGCGTCCATTGTCCGAAATTAAAGATTTCATGTTGAAAATTTATAACCATGATGGGCAGAAGCGTGTTGAGTTAGATGGCATGAGCGACAAAGAGCTACTTGTGCTTGCTAATAATTTGCGTGGGGGAGTTCCTATGGCAACGCCGGTGTTTGATGGAGCGAATGAGTCTGAAATTGAAGCAATGCTTGAATTGGCAGGCCTACCATTAGATGGTAAAACACGGCTAATTGATGGACGAACCGGCAGGAAGTTTGATAATCCAGTTACAGTTGGCTATATGTATATGCTTAAACTGAATCACTTGGTTGATGACAAAATGCATGCTCGCTCGACAGGATCGTATAGTCTAGTTACCCAGCAACCATTGGGTGGTAAAGCCCAGTTTGGTGGACAACGCTTCGGGGAAATGGAAGTCTGGGCGCTTGAGGCATATGGTGCCGCCTATACGTTGCAAGAAATGTTAACTGTTAAATCGGATGACGTTGGCGGAAGAACAAAAATATATAAAAATATTGTCGATGGTGATCATCGCATGGATCCAGGCATGCCAGAGTCATTCAATGTATTATTGAAAGAAATTCGGGCTCTTGGTATCGATATTGAACTGGATCACGACTAGCTAACTTGCCTGTAACACCATCTCCTGCCGCAAAGCCAATTAGGGTTTGCGGTAGGGGTTTTGACTGACCATTTTTGGAGGCACAACCTTGTCTACGATAGTAATGAGTGATCTGCTGGGCCGACTCAAGCAACAAGGCCAAAGTGAAGAATTTGATAAAATTACGACCAACATTGCATCGCCTGAAAAAGTGCGATCATGGTCATTTGGTGAAGTTAGAAAACCGGAAACGATTAACTATCGTACCTTCAAGCCAGAACGGGACGGTTTATTCTGCGCTAAAATATTTGGACCAGTTAAAGATTATGAGTGTCTGTGCGGCAAATATAAACGATTGAAACATCGTGGCGTTATTTGTGAAAAATGCGGTGTCGAACTAGCACAAGCCAAGGTACGTCGTGAACGCATGGGCCATATTGAATTGGCAAGCCCTGTTGCACACATCTGGTTTTTGAAATCTTTGCCTTCTAGAATTGGCTTGTTATTAGATATGACGCTTCGTGACATTGAACGTGTTCTGTATTTTGAAGCGTTTGTAGTCGTTGATCCTGGCATGACAGAAATGGAACGAGGACAATTGCTTAATGATGAGGTTTATCTGGATGCAATAGAACAATATGGCGATGAATTTGATGCGCGCATGGGAGCAGAGGCGATCCGTGATTTATTACGTCAAATTGATTTAGAAGAAGAGATTAAATCTTTACGTGAAGAGCTGCCAATTACTAACTCTGAAACGAAAATAAAAAAAATCACCAAACGACTTAAGTTACTTGAGGCGTTTTTTGGGTCAGGCAACAAGCCAGAATGGATGATTATGACGGTTTTACCAGTGCTGCCGCCTGATTTACGTCCGTTGGTTCCTCTGGATGGTGGTCGTTTTGCTACATCGGATTTGAATGACTTATACCGCCGCGTTATTAACCGAAATAATCGCCTAAAACGTTTATTAGATTTGAATGCTCCGGACATCATTGTTAGAAATGAAAAACGGATGTTACAAGAATCTGTAGACGCCTTGCTGGATAATGGACGCCGTGGACGCGCCATTACTG
>CAMDBQ010000084.1 GCA_945889365.1 Legionella genomosp. 1
CATCTGCATCGGCATAAAGTATTCGGGCTTGTGATCCCACCACAATTTGATTCTCACCCGCAGCTTTTATCCAGCGGATGTTATCCGCAAGTTGTTGTTGAATTTCAGCAGGTGCGGTGCTGGCTAACACGTCCAGTACTTCCGTTGCAATCGCATCCGTCTTGGCTAAATCGGTTGCAAGTCCTGAGGTACACACCCAGCGAAAAGGTCCAAATCCATAATCAAAACACATCGGCCCCATGATATCTTGCACATACGATGGATACTTAAATGAACCATTAGCCTGTAAGATTTT
Source organism: Legionella genomosp. 1 (assembly GCA_945889365.1). Classification (GTDB taxonomy): domain Bacteria; phylum Pseudomonadota; class Gammaproteobacteria; order Legionellales; family Legionellaceae; genus DDPF01. Next base: position 296 of record CAMDBQ010000084.1, read on the forward strand.
AGCACCCGCGCGACTGGCTTCAAGTAAAAAAGCATTGCCATAATCAAAGAAATACATGCCTTTGGCGGCCAATCGATTGATGGCATCCACATGACGAATTAATGTGCTTTGCACCGCCAGCTTAAATTTAGCCGGATCATCCACCATCAAACGCTGCGCATCTTCAAAGGATATATCGACAGGATAATACCCGCCAGCCCATGGATTATGCAACGAGGTTTGATCAGAGCCCAACTCAATGGCTATGTTTTTTTCCGCAAAAATCTCCCATAAATCAACGATGTTGCCCTGGTAAACCAAGGATACCGCTTCTTTTTTCGCACGCATTGTTTGGATGCGTTGGATTAACACCTCTAAATCGGTAAATACCTCATCAACCCAGCCTTGGCTATGTCGTTTGCTGACAGCAGATGGATTGATTTCAGCGATAACCGCGATAGCACCAGCAATCACAGCAGCCTTGGCTTGTGCCCCTGACATGCCCCCAAGGCCTGCCGAAACAAATACTTTACCACTTAAATCTTCACCGTCTCGTGCAATCATTCTGCCGGCATTTAAGAGTGTAATGGTTGTTCCATGTACGATACCTTGCGGTCCAATGTACATAAACGAACCGGCTGTCATCTGCCCATATTGGCTTACGCCCAGTGCATTAAGCCGCTCATAGTCATCTGGCTTGGAATAATTTGGCACCATCAGGCCATTCGTAATCACAACCCGAGGTGCATCAATATGCGATGGGAATAGCCCAAGCGGATGACCTGAATATAAAATCAGGGTCTGTTCGTCGGTCATGCTCGCCAAATACTGCATGGTCAATAGATATTGCGCCCAATTTTGAAATACTGCACCGTTCCCGCCGTAAGTAATTAATTCATAGGGGTGCTGTGCAACGTCTGGGTCCAAATTATTTTGCAGCATAACCATGATGGCTGCCGCTTGCGTGGAACGCTGAGGATACTCATTAATAGGGCGGGCGTACATGGCATAGGTGGGACGAAAACGGTACATATAGATGCGTCCAAACATACGTAACTCGTCAGCAAATTCTTTAGCCAGTATTAGGTGATGCTCGGCTTTGAAATAACGCAGCGCATTTTGAATGGCCAGTTTTTTTTCAGCCTGACTTAAACAGTCTTTGCGTTTTGGTGCATGATTAATTGATTTGTCATAAGGCTGTATTGAGGGAAGAGCGTCAGGAATTCCAGTGATAACGGCGTTTTTAAATTGCAGCATAAATACCCTTATAATTATAGCGTGCTTGTAAGTCTTCAAAACCAACTTCAGCTGGGCTTTAACCAATTTTAAAAACGCGCTCTAAAGTGTTGTCTTTGTGTTTTGGAGCATAGCAGATTCATTTGGTTTGTCGCAAATGGGCTGATCAGGGATCCCGAACGTGTGCGCCTTGTTTTAACAAGGAGACAGCGTACTGCTGCATCGGGCCAGTATGCAACCCACATAAATTTTAGCCCTACTTAATCAAACCAACGGAACATAGGTGGTTTAATTGTTGCACTTAATCCAATAGTTGCATTTAGAAACAAAAATAGTTGGATCAAAAACAATGACATCGCGGTTGAGTAGGTGGAAAAAACCGCCGCATCTAAAAACCCTGCAAAGCTGAGCACTATTCCTGATAAAAATGCAGCCGCAATAGCACCGCACCAACCCAATCGCACGCTAATAAATACAGTCATCAGAAGAATAGAAAACGCCAGGCAGGTGGTTGATAGGAGGGTATGACTAAAAGCAAGGGCTACATTCAATACCAACAACGCTGCAAATATTAAATAGATAGTTGTCCATTGTTTGATGGTTTGAACGCTGGAAGCATAAGCATCCCAAGTGACCATTGCGCACGAAAAAATGATAATCGCATTCAAATTGGCAAACCACCATTTTACCCAATACTGAAAAAACGACGCGTTGTGCGGCACCACTGGATAGCATATCCCCACAAATATAAAGCTGATCATGGCCGTTAGCAGGCCGGTGAACACGATGTATTTCACGAACATCGGTTGATGGGTAAAAATAAGCGTGGGACTCAGATGGCGATAACTGAACTGCAACAGTAATAACGCTTGCACTGTGAGGATAGAAGCACACTCAAGTGATAATTTCAGGCCAATTTTTTCAAAATAAAACCCGAATAAACTCCCTAACCAAATCCCCGGTAAAACGCTCGTTCCGCGTAGAAACAAATATGCGCAAGAAGAACCCGTTGCAAGCCATAACGGTGATGGCGTGATACCGAACGTGCTTAGTTTCAAGCCAATATATTGCATTAAAAAAACCAACAGGTTATCAGCAAATAAACGTTTGGCACGTAATGTGTTAAATTGCTGCGAGGTTAGGTTCATTGAGCCCCTCTGATTTTCATGCAACAATGATTTTCGTATATTTTTTAAGGTATTTAGCATGCGACTTCACCGAGGTTCTTTGCCAGTAAGTATTGCTGATGCTGATACACTATGCCAACACTATTTAACGCTCCTGTATGCTGATGAGCCGCCAAAACAAGACACTATTCCCCTGGCCCCTGTTACTGAAACCTATGGCGAAATTTTGTGCCCAAGTGTGAATAAACTAATCTCATTAATTTCACTTACCGAGCAAGATATTTTTGTCGATTTAGGCTCAGGCAAGGGGCAAGTTGTTATACAAGTATTTTTGAATTCAGTGATCAAAGAAGCCTATGGTATAGAACTTTTACCCGAATTACATAACAGAGCGATCGCCGCCGCTGAACGTCTTCAATCTGACTTACCTCATTTCTTTCACGGCTCACGAAAGATAAGTTTTTTATCTGGGAGTTTTTTCGATATCCCATTTACAACGGCGACCGTTACGTTCATCAATTCCACCTGCTTTACCCAATCCTTATTAAATGAATTAGGACAGCTTATCGAAAACACACCGAGTATTCACACCGTGTTATCGCTACGCCCCATGAACACATTGAAACGCCTTGCTTTTAAAGAGGCCATTCGCATTGAATGCTCATGGGATTCGGCGCTTTGTTATATGTATGCAAAGCACTGATCCCCCCAAGCCAGTGTGCATAAATACGACAGCAAAGACCGTCTTGGCCGAACCAGCAGTGCCTCGTCTTGTTAATGCGCTCACTTAAGCTGTCGTCGCCGCGTAGGAGAGGATCCATCCTGCAACCCACTCGGTAATAATGTAATTTGTACATCCTGATGTGCTGTCACAAAGCACTAGACAATTTGGCCTATTTCCGTTTATTCTGACACAACTAGCAGTTGAAAAGGAGTTGAACATGCCAGGGGAAGCTTCACCAATAATTATTCGCATGATACAAGCGGATAGACAAGCTATTAACCGAATGATTAAACATAAGCGCGCTGAATTTGAATGTGTAATTAAAAAAGGCATCGTCTCTATGTTGAACGCTCAAGACGAGCGCAGCCAATTATCCGAGCACCATGATCAATATTTAGGGTTTCTTACTGCAAACAGTCAAACGAAGAAAAAACAGATAGCGGCAACAGCAAATTCGCTTAAAGATTCCACCTCTTCAGCCCCTATGGGTTTGGGTAGCGCGGTTAGTTTAGCGGCCACAGGTGTTAGCGCTCTGGGTTCAGCTATCCTAGATAACGCGGAAATCAAACGCCAGCAAACAGACGCTGAAGAACGACTTTTTTCAGCACAAATCCTACATTATGTATCGTCAAAAGATTATGAAGCCATTGCGCAGCAGGTAGCGAGTATTCTGAGTTATCGATTTCAGTTTTTACTATTTAGACTGGCCGCTGGCGAAAATGGTTATATCAAGCTAGCTAATTTTTTTGTCGCTTCAATGAAGACTTATGCTATTGCACGACTACGTGAATATAAGGGTGAGGAGATTAAGGCCCTGATTGATGCAGCTATCCCACCTTCTACAGACGCATTAAGCTACCGAGAGTGGCCACAAGTTGACTTGTCTAACTTCAAAATGAGCCTGATGCTCGGTGTGCGTAAAAAGCTAGACCTAGATGAGGATGCTAATCAAATTCTGGAGCGCTGTGGTCCAGCTGTGCGCGCATTACTCGGCGGTTACCAACAAAAGGTTGACTCTTTTACTGGACAGGTTGTCAATTACAAGCCGTATACCATTCTTGGCGCTTTAAATCACGCGCCCATTCTTAATCATGAGGCCGGGATCATTTCTGGCTTAGAAACCAAGCATCGCAAACAAGAAGCGCTTGATGGCAGCATGAAGTACCCCATGATTTTGTTAGGTAACGGAGAAACCACCGCGGATTTAGGCGTCAATTTTGCGACAAAATCCATGGGTAAATTTCTGGATGAAGCCCATGTTTTGGCTTTGCGTCGATTAGTTCCTGATTTTTTTGTATATGACGTGAATTATGAGATCAATCCTAAATCTAGCGCAGTCCACTCAATATCATTGAATGCATCAGATTTCGTTTATCGTACCGAGAGTTACGAGTGCCCATGGACTGGGAAAAGAGAGATTATTCGCCAACAAAGAATTTTGGGTCTTTATCAGGCTAGTCTAGGCGTTATTGAAGATGAAGAAGTAGTCGCTACAGAACATCATGGAAAACTTAAAGCAATGGAAATTGCTAGTAATCTGTTTGATGTTAATGAGGCTAGAAAGGACGGCATACAGGCCAAAGCCGAGTCTGAGCAAGCTCAGATAGAGTTTCATTCAGCTGACCTTAAAACAGAGGACCATTTGTATAAAAGGCTTAAAGCTGTAAAGTCAGCAAAGTATGCGGCTTTAGCTGTAAGTGAGATAATGGCGGGTGTAGTAAAATCGAATACTCCAACGGAAGATTACTTTAAATTATCAATCGATATTATTGAGACCGCCAAAGCAGCTCTTAATGTAGCACATGACTTGCCGATAAAAGAAGCAAACATGCGCAAGCAGTTAACGATATTTTCTAAACAAGCATTTGAATCGGCTACAGTGGCATTTGAGCTGCAAGCTTTCTGTCAAGACAGTTTGCAGATCGTTGTAGAATTGATGAATACAACTCGAATGTCTGCGCTAAGCACGATATTTAATCAGAACGAAGAAATAACTAGATCAACAGCTCAAAGGTTACTGCGTAACCAGATTAAAACCAGCTTAAGCCAGTCATCTAAGCTTACAGAACAGGCAAGAGCAATTGCTAATTATGAACAAGATACGACTATAGAACTGCAACCAACCGCTGTTTTAGACGGCCTTTATGCGGCGGCTAGTAGCGTCAGAGACGAAATTGACAATCCCGGGACGAGAAATGATGTGCAAGCGCTGCTACAAATAATTGAACTTTGCGTGATTTACACACAAAAAAATTATAATGATATTTGCTTTTCATTAGAGACGGATGATTATGTAATAAATACAAACAATGATTGGCTTGAAAACAAACGGCTGAACGAATTAATGCCAAGCCAAAGCAAGGCAATAGTGCTAGCAGCGGCCACGGGCGCTCTTGAGCAGGTTAAGAGCATGTTAACACTAGCACAGTCTCTGGTAACCGAACTGAACGTATGGCAGTTATATATAAGTTTATCCCCCCAAGCAAAACAAAGCATTATTACTGCCAAAGACAACGCCGTTAGAGCTAAAAATCTCAGTATATCTATATTGAGAAGCATTGAAGTCTCTCCTAAGAGTGAATTAAATATTGATAATGCTTATCTAGAACGCGTGGCAGCAAACAATGAACTCAGCCGACTGAGCCTCATATCGTGCAAAAAAGAGTCAACAGACTCTATAGCTGGATTAAGCTCGCCGTTACGGATACCATTAGCTGCGCTGCAGACACAGATCAGAGATTTAGAACATGCTGTTAAAATAAATCACTTACAATTAGCAACTCAAGCAAATGCACGTTTGATCGAAACAACTAATCAATTCCATGAAGCCATGTCATTGAAAGACATTATTAGTCAAGCTAGACGTATCAGGCGAGCATTGGATACCGTTGAAATGGCAGTTGCGGATGATTTTGAAATATTAAATTTATTCATCAGCAAGACTCAGCAGGCAATAGACCAGGCTAAACAAGCATTACAAGCAATTTCAGCGGCAGAAGGGAAATTAGTCTATCTGAAAAAAATATGCCTGGAAGACACAGACTCCGACGAGAGTGTTTCAACGCACAATAGCAATTTTGATAGTAGTGTTTTACGCACTAGCGCTCATATGAACGTACCGTCTATTATAGACAAACAATTAGACAATTTAATCAAAGGATTCAGTCAGCAATCAGCGGACTTAGACTCAGCTGATATAGAAACAACCCCAGACGAAGAGATGGTTATACGAGCATTGAATCAAATTATTGACAGCTGTTCTGAGAGAACAAATCAAAATGTTATCAACGCAGA
>CAMDBQ010000085.1 GCA_945889365.1 Legionella genomosp. 1
GCTCCTTTGCGCGACCTACTATCGTTAAATCAGTGTGTTGAATAGAAAATTGTGCGAAGACTTTTTTTCATAAAGGCTGGAGGGCCTTTAAAATACTGGCTTTAATCATTCACCCAGTTGCTATGCTGTTGGGTCGTAAGACGGGCTAATGTTGAACGATTTTATGGCACATTATGAAAACTGCGGATCCGGGTATGTATGGTTTACCCGTTATACAACTGCAGCAACTTTTCCTGCGCGCAATAATTCCCTTGTCTCATGGATTTGTAAGTTCCATCGCTTTGCATTTCCCATGTGTTGCGGTTGTCTTTCAGGTAATTTTTAAAAATTTCCTGTTTGATGCGCTTGCGACAGTCTGGATCCAGAATAGGGAACATGACTTCAATGCGATGGTATAAATTACGTTCCATCAGATCTGCGCTGGAACAATAATAGTGCTCGTCATCCTCGGCGCGAAAATAAAATACGCGATGGTGTTCAAGAAACCTCCCTACAACGGAGATAACCCGGATGTTTTCTGATACGTCAGGAATGCCAGGTCTAAGGCAGCAGACACCGCGAACGATTAAGCAAATTTTTACACCGTGTTGTGATGCTGAATACAGTGCCTGAATCATCAAAATATCGGTTAGCCCATTTACCTTAATCATGATTTCAGCTGCTTTACCGTTTGCAGCGGCAAGTCCACATTGTTCAATCAGATCTAGCAATTTCTTTTGTAAAGTAAAGGGCGCGTGTACCAGTTCTTTTAGTTTGACTGCTTTACCCAGTCCGGTCAGTTGCTGGAAAATACTTTGAGTATCTGCTGTAATTGCAGAGTTGGCGGTGAGTAAGCCTAAGTCAGTATATTGTTGTGCGGTTTTTTCGTGATAATTTCCCGTGCCTAAATGGACATAGGGTTTTAACTTGCCGTGCACGCGACGGACAATCAACGTCATTTTGGCGTGCGTTTTGAACCCAACGACACCATAAAGAACCAGAACGCCTGACTCCTGTAGTCGATTCGCAAGTCGCAAATTAGATTCTTCATCAAACCGAGCTCGTAATTCAATAACGGCAGTGACTTCTTTGCCGGAGCGTGCTGCTTCCACCAAGGCCTGTACCATGATTGAATCAAAATGGGTTCGATACAGCGTTTGCTTGATTGCCAGTACGGATGGATCGGCTGCTGCCTGGCGCACAAAATCAATGACGACACCAAAACTTTGATAAGGATGATGTAGCAGAATATCTTGTTCATCAAGGACGTTAAACAGGTTGTGTTTGTATTTTGGAAAAATGGGATATTGGGGGGTAAAAGCAGGGTAATTCAAATCGGGGCGCTTGATTCTATTAATGGCACTTAAATAGCGGCGTAAGTTCACTGGGCCATCACAAAGGTACATGTCATCATGACGCAACTGATATTTTTGTAACAAAAAATCGATGATGGAATCAGGGCAACGTTTCTCAATTTCAAGTCGTACCACATTGCCGAAATGGCGTGAGGAGAGTTCTCGTTGTACAGCAACGGCCAAATCCTCCGCTTCTTCATCACGCAAGAACAAATCGCTATTGCGTGTTAGTCGAAACGCATAACAGCCACTCGTTTCCATGCCTGGAAAGCAGCGGTGAATATGGGCTTTGATAATGGATGATAAATAAACAAAATAACTGCCGTCACCACATAGCTCAGAAGGAAGATGAATCATGCGTGGTAACGAGCGTGGGGCATGTACCACGGCATAATTAATATTGCGGTCAAACGCGTCTTTACCACTTAACGACACGATGAAGTTTAAACTTTTGTTAAATAGTCTGGGAAACGGGTGCGCCAAATCAAGCGCAATGGGACTCACAATGGGTAGGATTTCATTTTTGAAAAAGTGTTTTGTCCATAAATGGATATCGTCCGTCCAGTCTTCACTCTTATAAAATTGGATGTTCTCTCTTTGCATATCGGGCAATAATTGTTTGTTAAATATGGTGTAAAGCCTATCAATAAGATGGTGGGTTTTTTTGCTGAGTTGGCTTAGTATTTCATCGGCATATAATCCATCAATGCTTGGTTTTCTAGATCCGAGGGCAATTTTTGCTTTTAGTCCCGCAACACGAACTTCAAAGAATTCATCGAGATTGCTGCTGCAAATGCATAAATAACGCACTCGCTCCAGCAAAGGGATACGTTGATCATTGGACAGCTCCAATACCCGCTCGTTAAATGCCAGCGCGCTAAATTCGCGATTTATATAATACTCAGGGCTATCCAGATCAATTGTCAATATTTATCTCACAATAAAATAACAAACGCCAATAAATGCAAGGAAGCCCCAGAATGGGGATAGCTGCAAAAAAACCAACGCTAGAAAAAACAATACACAGGCAATCACAATGGGTATTGAATAATACATTGAGATCACGCTTTGCGTGATCGAAAACGTAGCGGCTGCGAGCAGAGCTACGGATCCATATTGAACCGCAACCATGATTTTACGTATCACGGGCCCATCATTATTGCTTAACCAGGTGTACCCTAATAGTGCCATGATGAGGCCGGGAAGGTTCACGCACGCAACGGCAATCACCATGCCTGCAAAACCTGCCGCTTTAAAGCCAATGAGGGCTGACAGTTTTACGCCGGTTAAACCTGGAAATAAAAAGCTGCTGCCTACCATGCGGATAAATTCTTCTTGACCTATCCATTGCCTGTAAGTAACCGCTTCATACTCCAATAATTTTAACATCGCATTGCCACCGCCTAAGGCTATCAAGCCTATTTTACTGAAGCTGGTGGCAATGCCAAGTAGTGTGTTCATAACAGTCTCTTAAGAAAAGTCACATAATCACAAGCAACGTGTTCATCTAAAATTTGCCGAGTTATGGAATCCACTATTAATCCTGATGCTGATTCAATATTTACACTAAACCAGGTTGTGTTGGCAACGCAAAGACGTGCTAATTCAAGTTTTGTTTTCGGCAAGGTTTCAAATTGATAAATTAATGCTTCTTTTTCGACTACGATTGGATGACCCTCACGTTGAGCGCGTGCAAACAAACGTTGCATGTCCGTATCGGCTTGCTCTAGAGTAATTTTTTTACCATAGGCTATCGCAAGCGGTAATTTCATGATGATGGGTTTGTATTGCAACTGATCACAACGAATTTTAAAATTGTAGTCCATATCGGGTAACAGGCAATACGTATCCTCTCGGTGCTTGATTTTGTATCGCGATAGCTCCAAAAAGGAATCATCCAATCCGTTTAAAATAATGGACTCACTCTCCGGCCAGAAAAAACGCGCTTCCCAGTGTTCAGTGCGAGATACGGTTGGACTCTCAGGTAATATTAATGGCTTGTCATTGTTGATTTCGAAATTCCATACCAAGCGTTTATTTACTCCGCTGACGTCCCGAGGCTTTTGTTTATTCATGATTTTTCTACATATTCAGGCAAGGGTTGTTTATCAGGAAAAATCTCAGCCAAGGACATGGAAAATCCATCCGCACCCACAATGCGTGCATGTTTGCGTTGTAATTGTCGAGGATCCTCTGCTCCGCACGAGTGGGTGAGAACAGCGACCTCATGCATCATATTTTTAGCTGCACGATAGACCCAACTGCGTTTCGCGCGATCAGTCGCAAACCAATATTGACGAAAAAATTCGCCCATGTATTCGAAAAGATAACGAAAGTGGCCGACAAGTGGGTAATTTCGGAGAATAGCATGTTTTTTTTGATTTCTATCCCAAAAGTACAGGCCAAGTATGGCAAGGACTAAGAGAAAGCAAAGGACGAGAAAGATGAATTGATCGAAAAATATCGATCGGGTTAAAAATGCTCTTCTTTCGTCGGCGGTTAACATCACGGTTCCTTAAGGATGACGGTTATTGATCAGTTCAAGCGATAACTAATATCCATCATATAACCACTTTCAGGTTAATTCCATACTAATGGTCTATAATAAGTTAAGTGCGGATCATTTAGGAGTGGTTGATCATGGCATCGACTATGTCGTTGGCAAATCATTTGTTGATTGCATCACCCTCAATGCAAGATCCGAATTTCGTCCGTTCAGTGATTTATATTTGCGAGCATCATATTCAGGGCACGGTTGGGTTGGTCATTAATCGACCGATGAAACATTCGCTCGGTCTGGTGTTTGATCAATTAAAGATTGAACCGACGCATCCTGAAAAAAAACAAATGCCCTTATTGTTTGGTGGGCCCCTACAACCTGAGCGAGGCTTTGTGATTCATCGCCCGTTCGGCAAATGGCAGTCTAGCCTTGCCTTGTTGCCAAATGATGTGACTATCACCACGTCTAACGACATTATTCGAGCCATTGCCAATGATGCGGGTCCAAAAGATGTCTTGGTTGCTTTGGGCTACGTTGCGTGGCTTGAGAATCAATTGGAACAGGAAATCATGCTGGATTCTTGGGTGGTTGTCCCGTTCAAGTCAGCGTTACTGTATGATGTCCCTTTCGAACAACGGTGGGAAGCAGCCGGAATGAGCATTGGAATACATATGAATGAGTTAACATTGGGTGCCGGTCATGCCTGAAGGTATCTATCTTGGTTTCGATTTTGGCTACAAACGAATCGGTGTTGCAGTGGGACAGCAATTAACGTGTAGTGCATCGCCCTTGAATACACTGGACGCAAAATTAGGTGTGCCGAATTGGGATCTCATTCAAAAATTGATTGATCAATGGCGACCAGTGGCCATGATCGTGGGTTTGCCCACCTGCATTGATGGCACCGAACAATACACCACGGCGGCTTCCAAAGGCTTTGCGAAACAATTACGTAAACGATTTTCACTGCCCGTGCATTTGGTTGATGAACGCTTATCGACGATGGAAGCACGAGCGTATTTGTTTGCTGAAGGCGGGTACCGTAAAATAAAACAATCTGAAGTGGATAGCATCGCGGCTTGCGTTATTCTCGAGCAATGGTTGCAAAATCCCGGGTGAGAACAAACATGAAACATCTGCTGAACATAAAGCAATTAACACACCATGAGATCACATCACTGATTCAACGCGCATTGCATTTTAAACACAATCCCATTTATCCTTGTTATTCGCACTGCACGCTTGCAAACCTGTTTTATGAAAACAGCACGCGCACGCGAGTCAGCTTTGAATTGGCCGCCAATCATTTGGGCGTTCATGTGGTGAATCTGGCTCTGCAACAGTCGTCTGAAAGTAAAGGAGAGGTGATTGAGGACACCATTAAAACACTGAGCGCAATGGGGATTCAGTTGTTTGTCATACGCCATACGCAAGATGGATTGCCCCAAACACTGGCGGAACATTGTGACAAGGACGTTCACATCATCAATGCAGGTGCTGGCACGCATTCACATCCCAGCCAGGCGCTGCTGGATATGATGACGATCGTTGAACACAAACCCCATTTGGAACGTTTAAAAATTGCCATTGTTGGTGATCTACGGCATTCGAGAGTTGCCCATTCCTTACAACATATGTGTGCAAAATTGGGGATGGGTGAGCTGGCACTAGTCGCGCCAACAGTTTGGCAGCCTTCCGTCATTCATTATGGACACGTGACCACATCATTAAAAGACGGTCTTGCTAATGCTGACGTAGTGATGTGTTTACGCGTTCAGCAAGAGCGATTAAACGCGGATGAACATATAGATTGGGCTAGCTATCGGCGCGATTATGCCATAACCAAAACCAGCATGGCATTCGCCAAACCGGATGCCATGGTTATGCATCCAGGGCCTATCAATCGTGGTGTTGAAATTGACAGTGATATTGCCGACGGCTCGCAATCATTCATTCTTCGTCAGGTATCCAATGGCGTGTATATGAGAATGGCTATTATCGATGCGTTGGTGACGGCGTAACCGAGCTGGCGAGGGATGACGTACTGCCTCGGATCGTTTCTGCGCTCCGCTTCGTGTTGCATCATAACTAAATGTTACCTAAGCCCTGATTCGTTGCCTCATAATTGATATTAATATTCTAGATCCAGTGTTTTTAGGTGATCGCGCTGAAATGAAGAAAAAATACGGTCTGGATTTCTTTATAGCAAATTATATTGAGGCTGGAAGTGGATTGCTCTTCCCAAAATTTTTCAAAAAAACAGGGATGGTGATCCAAAAGGCATTATTATTGTAAAACTTGGGAGATCATTATGATTACTAGCGATAAACAATATGCTGCGGCTAAAGAACAACTGAGCATGATAGAAAAATCGTAAGCCCTAAAAAAGCTAAACAGTTTGCTGTTATATTAGGGTATTCTCAAGAGCAATTTATTGCATTAGCTATTCAAGACTCATTAGAACATGACGGCATACATTTATTGGTTCAACTCAAAGCGGCATAAGCTTGGGTTGGCTCCGAAGGTCTGAAAATAGCAATAATTGTCGAGTAAGCGCTTCCACTTGCAACTTACCTTACAAGGTCTACACTGTAATTAAGAGCAAATATTATCCTGGTGTTAGGTAAAGAGGGAGAATGGTATGTGGTTTCAACTAGCGGCATATGCGGCAGGACTTTACGGGGCGTATTACACGTATTCGAATGTCAATACATATCGTCGTCTGCTTGAGTATT
>CAMDBQ010000086.1 GCA_945889365.1 Legionella genomosp. 1
GCTTGCATTGGACGCTATATAGAGAGATGGACATCTTGGTGTAAAGGGTTGTTAACGTGTTGTAATGTAGAAAGTTGTATCAACTCCATTGGGCAAGATGCAAGCCGGCTAATCGGCCACATGGTACTACCTAAGGAATCTAATCATGAACAAATTGGCTTCAAAAATTCAATGGCGTAGCGGGTTGGTTGCTCTTAGCACCCTGGCCCTCCTTACAATAGCCACCGCCTCTCACGCTTTCCACCCTTGCACCGAGTCGCAATCAACCCAATGTCAACAGAGCTGCGCCTCACACGGTACCCACCCAACCAGCTGCGCATTCAATGGCTCCGCAAACCCGCCCCTTTGCCACTGCTCCGATTAAGGACTGTAAAAAAATAACTCGAACAGTTTCCATGTTTTTGGCATGATTGTTAGCATGGACATTACGGATGTCATTCTTGCTTGTGAAGAGCGCAAATTTGCAAGAATCAAAGAATGCTTAAATGAATAAGGTCACCTACTATAAACAGCGGCTGAGGCCATTTCTTATGATCGCGTAGGCGTTTTTCTCGTCCATAAAGCCGCAAATATAACTCCACGACCATTCAACAGGGGATAAAAGAAGGTCAAGCAGAACCATTACCTTCTTCAGGGATCAGAGGTAAAGGAGCTGGACGGAAAAAAGCACAAGCCCAACAAGAAGACGTAATAAACAATCTTAATGCAATGAATCGACCCCACAACCAGGGGTGATCCAGATAGACCCTAGTGACTCTCTATTTCTGATCGGTCGTGACCAGTCCTTTATGTTATTCAGAATTGGTCCGATATCGCTTGCCGCAGGTTTTAACTTTTGGGATTATATGTCCCCTTAATGACCTGCCCAGATAGAAGGTAAAACCAAGAAAATCAAAAGCTCCCTGCTTAATACCTCGTCGTGTCTTACTCTTTGAAAAATTAACCATTTTCGTCTTTTCCTCATTGAGCTTGTACGTATCCAGTCGCTTACCCAATGCCTTTCTAACCCTTACTGCATCTTCTTCATATTGACAACAAATGACGAGGTCATCAGCATAACGAAATGCTTTAACCATCCCCTTCATCAGTGGCTTGACTATAACTTCTAGCCACTCATCAATCACGTGGTGGGCGACTATATTCGAAAATATTGGACTGGCACATGACCCTTGAGGCAGGCCCTCATCGCTTACACTGAGCTCGCCTTCTGCAACTATACCCGCTTTCAACATCCTGCTGATATATCGCATAAACTTGGTATCTTTTATTTAAGCACTCAACAGCTCTTTTAAGATTCCGTGATCGATCGTGCCGAAGAAATTGGCTAAATCAACATCGATAACTACCTCTACTTCATTCGCATACAGGTGGCTACATAGATCGCTTATCGCATCATGGCAATTTCGCCCCGGTCTGAAACCTTCCCATCGGTCAGTCCTCAACCACAACACGTGTCTTATCATTGCTTTAACCGCCACTACAGCGTGATAAGTGTTTTCCAGACTTCGCCATAGGATCGCAGCCTCGTCATCCCCGTGCTGCCGAAACAGGTTCCTCATCGTATAGACCGAGGGTTCCTTTCCAGTTACTTTCAATTTCAGAGGTTATGGCTTACTCTGGAGTGGACTTGCACCACTCTGATGTTACGCCTTGACGGGCGTACGATCCCCGCCTTCGCGGGGACGACAACTCGTGGCTATGGACTCAAGCTGGGCGTGAGTTTCCTGACTTGTGGGTAATGATAAGGACATGACCCATCGGCCTTTCATTTCAGGCGCATCTTGTCTTGTTACCACTATTCTGTTGGCAAACTACCTAAATATAGTCTATACCTTAAATCTAGCCAGATATAAATCAGGGGATGAACGTGCCATATACTACACAAACTGCGATGAAAGACGCCTTGATTCCATTGATCCGGCTACAATCAAGCACTATCCATGGGCAGGTTGACGTGATAAATACGATTACTAAAAAATTCTCCTATTTCGTTGATGACGTCGAAAACATTCAATGCAATAACCCCAGAATCAGAAAAACCATATACAAACTAACTGCTGAACTTATCAGGAATACAACAAATAGCCTGAAAAGATTAAAACAGAATGGTAATTTAACGGGTTTAAATACTGATTTAAACATTGAATTACAACAAGCCAAAATAACCGTTCAACTCTTTTCTCAACAGCACGAGAAGTCAGCTGCAACCCCTTGGATGGCGTTTCTGAAGTTATTGACATGGCTTCAGCGTGAAATTATAAAAAACCTTAATTCGATTAAAAAAACGAGCTCTGATTTAACGATCAAATATAAAACTGAATCGGCACCTTCTAAAGGGAATGAAGATCACAACGATAGTTCTGTTTATTGCAACTAATGTATATTTGTTTGATTGACCCGCCTCTGTTAATATTCGGCAATTTCATCATCACAGGTTATTAATCATGGATAAGACGTATTCCCCGAAAGCAATCGAAGAGGCTTGTTATAAAAAATGGGAAAATCACCATTATTTTGAGCCGCGTGGTGATGGCAAGCCATTTTGTGTCATGTTGCCCCCGCCTAATGTGACCGGTAGTCTGCATATGGGGCATGGTTTTCAACATACGCTAATCGATATCGTGATCCGCTATCAGCGCATGATAGGCTCACGTACATTATGGCAACCAGGAACGGATCATGCCGGCATTTCCACTCAACTAATCGTAGAAGGCCAGCTTGATAAACAAGGCCTGTCTCGTAAAGACATGACCCGTGATGAGTTTTTAGAACGCGTATGGCAATGGAAAGAAGAATCAGGCGATAATATTACACGTCAAATGCGACGTATTGGTTCCTCAGTTGATTGGAAGCGTGAGCGCTTTACGATGGATGAAGGCTTATCAGCCGCCGTACAAAAAGTATTTATTCAGCTGCATGAAGAAGGCTTAATTTATCGCGGTACTCGCCTGGTTAACTGGGATCCGAAATTAGGTACTGCCATTTCGGATCTGGAAGTCATTTCAGAAGAAGAAGATGGGTTTCTCTGGCACATACAATATCCTGTTGTCGATTCAGAAGAGTCAATCGTAGTCGCGACAACGCGGCCTGAAACCATGTTAGGCGACACAGCGGTTGCCGTACATCCTGAAGATTCACGCTATAAACATTTAATTGGCAAACAACTGCACTTGCCTTTGAGTAACCGCACTATTCCCATTATTGCTGATGACTATGTCGAACAGGATTTTGGTAGTGGCTGCGTTAAAATAACCCCAGCACATGACTTTAATGACTATGAAATGGGTAAGCGTCACCATCTGCCCGTGATTAATATTCTAACTAAAAAAGCGGCTATTAATAAACACGGTCCAGTCAAATACCAAGGCATGGACCGATTCGTTGCCCGTGAACAAATCGTCAAAGATTTGGAAGAAGCATGCTTGCTGGTTAAAGTTGAACCCTATAAATTAAAAATACCCCGCGGTGAAAAATCCAATGTTATTATTGAACCGTTGCTGACGGATCAATGGTATGTCAAAACAAAACCATTAGCGAAACCAGCCATTGATGCCGTTAAAAAAGGTGAGCTTCGTTTTATACCGGAACATTGGAACAAAACCTATTTTCAATGGATGGAAAACATCGAAGACTGGTGTATCAGTAGGCAGTTATGGTGGGGTCATCGCATTCCTGCATGGTATGACAACCATGGACACGTTTATGTCGGTTACAGTGAAAATGATGTGCGGTTCAAACACAAACTTGATGATTCAGTGCAATTAAAACAAGATGAAGACGTGCTGGATACATGGTTTTCATCAGCACTGTGGCCCTTCTCAACCTTGGGCTGGCCAGAACGCACCACTGATCTTCAACAATTTTATCCAACATCTGTGTTGTTCACAGGCTTTGATATTATTTTCTTCTGGGTCGCCCGCATGATTATGCTGGGCTTGAAATTCACCGGAAAAATTCCATTTAAAGACGTTGTGATTACCGGTTTGATTTGCGATAGCGAAGGCAAGAAAATGTCGAAATCCAAGGGCAATGTGCTTGATCCAATTGACATCATCGACGGCATCGATCTCAAAAGCCTGCTGGAAAAACGCACCAGTAACCTGATGCTCAGTTCCGTTCGTGATCAAATCGCAAAATCAACACGCAAACAATTTCCAGATGGTATCCCGGCTTTCGGCACCGATGCCTTGCGTTTTACATATTGCTCCCTCGCATCAAACACACGTCATGTGCGTTTTGATATGAATCGTGTTGAAGGTTATCGCAATTTTTGCAACAAATTATGGAATGCTGCGCGCTATGTATTACTCAATACAGACGAAGAGCAATTTGATTTGGGCGACGGTGCATTCCAGTATAGTCCAGCAGATCAATGGATATTATCGCAACTGCAACACACCATCGAACGCTGTCATCATGATTTAGCCAACTACCGTTTTGATTTACTGGCAAATACGTTGTATGAATTTGTCTGGCATGAATACTGTGATTGGTATTTGGAATTATCGAAGGCCGTTCTTTATGATGAACACGCACTCGGATCAATGAAGCGCGGAACACGTCGAACACTAATTTTTGTTCTGAATCAGATGCTCAAACTGTTGCATCCAATCATGCCATTCATCACGGAAGAAATCTGGCAACGAACCACGAAATTAGCCAGTGAAAACACAGAAACAATCATGTTAAGCACCTATCCACATGCTGAAGAGCAGTTCATTCATCCTGAGATAGAAGAAGAAATTGAATGGCTGAAAAAAATCGTCCAATCCATACGGACTATCCGTAGCGAGATGGCAATCAGCCCTGCCAAACAAATACCCCTGTGTTTACGCAACGCCTCACCAGAGATTAGAGCACGCGTTCAAAAATACGCTCAGACATTGACGTCATTAAGTAAAGTCATGGAAATTCAGTATTTAGAGCCTGATGAAGAAGCCCCCATGTCTGCATCTGCTGTGGTGGGTGATTTAGAAATACTCATTCCCATGGCTGGTATTATTGATAAAGATGCCGAGTTAGCCCGTCTGGAAAAAGAAATTGGCAAACTGGATAAAGATATTTCTTTGGCTGAGGGTAAACTGAACAATCCAACCTTTGCAGAGAAAGCGCCTGTGGATATTATTGACAAAGAGCGTGAGAAGCTGGCTCAGGCTCAGTTGGTTCGAGGTAAGTTGGTGGAGCATAAAGCGGCAATTGAGGCATTGTAAAAGAAGGCATGCCTTTTAAAATGCCGTCTTTGCGAAAGAAGACGGCATATGGAGCTCAGTGCGTTCCATGGCGAACATGCTGCTCAAAAGAGTATGATAAAAATTGTGGGCTGTCTTTATGGCTTGCTAACAAAATCCAGGTTTGTAATAACGAAACCACTCCAATCAACGCCGCTCCAAGAACAAACCAGCGAAATCTGGCTAAATCGCTATTGGGCAGCTCTTCGCGAAACACGTTTAACAAAATGGATCCGGCTAAAAATGCGGTCATAAATGCTACGAATAAAACGCGAACAGGATCAAATGCAACAGACAAATACCATCCGGTAAATAGCGCAAGACTCAGAAAAACGCGACCCAGATGCGTAAATCTAACTGGAAACAAGCGAGACAGTTTACGATCGGTCAATACAAAATGCAGAGCCATAGCAAAGGTAAATAAGACAGTGTAGGTTACCCCTGCCAATGCTCGCAATGACATGGTATAGGTAATTAATACGTTATAAATACAAAACATAACCAAGTGCAATAAATAGATGACCCGATTGTCATGTTTGGCTGTTTGATAGCGTTCGGCAAATAAATCAAAACCATAATAAATAAGAAAACCAATCAGTGCTACGATATAAATCGATAGTTCTGTAAAGGGCGTGAGCCATTGATTTTTTAGTAAAAACTCACCGATAGGTTTGTTGTATTCCACTAAATTTGGCAGCATATCGAGAAAGACATAAGCAACCGACACGCCGCCAGCAAAAGAGATAAAGGCCTTGCCTTTACCGGGTAATTGCTTTGTCAACCATGGACTCAATGCGTGTGAGAGCATTAAAAATAACGTTGCTGCAAGGGCTACCCATAAGTAGGATTTGTTGATCCATAACATTGGTTAAAACCTCCATAAAGCCGTCTTTCAATGTAGGGGCACGCGCCGCGTGCCCCTACAAGTGTATTTATTCCGATGCTTCTGCTGACTTCAATTCATCGTCCCCATAATAACTAATCCCCAGTTTAATCCGATCTCGCTCATTCTGCTTACGCCAGGCATTAGTATCACGCAGAGAATACACGCAACCGCAGTATTCTTGTTTGTAAAAATTTTCACGCTTGGCAATCTCATACATCCGAGATGAACCGCCATTTTTTCGCCAATTATAGGTCCAATACTCCATACCAGGATAACGACTGGCCGCACGAATACCGGCATCATTAATTTGATTCATGTCTTTCCATCGGGATATGCCCAAAGAGGTGCAAATCACCGGAAACCCATGCTCATGCGCATACAAAGCTGTGCGTTCAAAACGCATATCAAAACAAGTGGTG
>CAMDBQ010000087.1 GCA_945889365.1 Legionella genomosp. 1
CTGCTGCAATCTACAGGATGCATCACCCAATCAAAGCATTGTCTCCTCCAGAAGCTTTGGTGACATGCAAACAGCGTTTGAACCCCTGGCTCAAGCGGTAAGCAGCCATGTTGCACGGGCTTATGAGAAATTAAGGCATCAGAAGTTGCAAGTGTTACGCCTGACCGTGTTTGTCCGAACCAATCCATTTAGACGCGACTTACCGCAATATGACAACAAAATACAATTTAAACTGGTACAACCAACCGATGATTTGCGCCTGATCACACGGGTAGCACGGCGTTGCCTGTTTAAAATTTATAAAACAGGGTTTCACTACAAGAAGGTGGGCGTGTATTTTGAGGGTTTAACGAGTCAAGGCCAACGACAGCTGGATTTATTTAATCAACCGACCGATGAGTCTCTGCATAAAAAAGATAGTTTAATGAATGTTCTGGATGGTATTAATCATAAGTTTGGTCGTCATACGATCAAGCTGGCCGCTGAGGGCTTTAGCAAACCATGGGCCATGCGTGCTGACATGCAATCACCTCATTACACCACGCAGTGGTCTGATTTACCTGTTGTTAAAAACAGAACCTGACGCCTCATTACAGGCAAAAAATAAATGTGCGTTGTCGGGTTTCAAGTGCAATAACATCTATGAGATAGTGTTGCATGAAAAAAATACAATCATATTGCATTGCGTGAACGTGCGTTGATTCAGACTCAGCTTCAGTAAGAACTAAGTCCTACCTTTATAGCAACAAGTTTGGGTCGTCATTGGCAACTCCTTCCGGGATCAGGTTAGTGATGGCTTGCAGCAAGGCTTATCACCAGAGGGGGTTAGCGGCACACTATCACGCATGAACGAACCCGTCCGACTGAGTCACGAAACAATTTATCAAGCCACCCACGTGATGCCCAAAGGCAAGCTACGCAAGGAGATTATTGCTTTGTTGCGCTTTGGTCATAACAAACAACCATAGTGACTGGAATGCCTTTAAAACAGTGGCTTTAATCATTCACATAGCAGAATGGCTGGGTGGCGGAGCAAAATCGGTTGAAATAAAAATAAATTGCAATAGCCCATTGTGTAACTAATTTTATTTGCTATAATGGGCGACCCTGTGCCGGGGTGGCGGAATTGGTAGACGCGCCGGATTCAAAATCCGGTAGTGGTGACACTGTGTCGGTTCGACTCCGACCCTCGGTACCATTGATTAGTTTCTTAACACTTATCAATGGTTTAAATTGGTTCGTAACACCTTGATTATTATTGAAATAACATCGACTTCTTCTTCTCAAATCCTTCTCAATTATTCGTTAATATTCGTAATTAACCCCGATTACTTTGGGTAAGATTTTGGGTAATTATTTTTTACCCCTTTATTCAAGGTTGCCGCTTAGTTGAGGTAACTACAATGCTTTCAGATGCAAAGATCAAATCCTTAAAGATAGAAGATGGAAAACGTCACGCTGATCGTAATGGCTTGGTTGTTGAAAGGGCGTTTCAAGGAAGATAGCAAATTAAAAAGAATAAAAATGGTAAAAACATTGCGCTGGTAAAGCGGCAGATTTGGATGGAATGGCAAACAATATGAACCCAATATTCCACCCGAATGGCTTGCGGTTATATGCGGAAAATAACTAATAGTTGCGAAATGTTTTAGGATTAAGATGCTGGCGTATGTGCCTATAGGAACCATTGAGAACTATTGCGAATGTACTCAATGGTACGAGGGTCGGAGTCGAACCTCATAGTAATGCTTTGATTTTATTGGTTTGTAATAACCAGGACTCGAAACTTACCCAATATCTTACCCAACTTGGAGTATGATAACCGATTTGAAGCATTGCGAATATACTGATGCGAAATATAAATACGTGTAATATTTCCACTATCCAAATAATCAAACTATAATTAGAGTGTGCTCATTACATATTAATTATAATCATGAAAAAAACATCGACCACCCCTAAAACTAAAGTACCCGCCATAAAAAAAATTGCGGCCACGAAGAGCGAAGTTAAAATCGCTGGTGAAAAAGTAATGACAAAATATAGTGTAGCAATAAACAAACTTGCTAAGCGCTAAATATGACAATCAAATATTTAACGGCGAAAGACGTTCTCTTTTATCATGACATCATATTAAAAGACACTGTAGAAGATCAGGGCATAGCCCCACATACATCAATTGAGTCAGCACTCCATAGAATTGATCATCACATTACCTATGACGATTTAGATGACATTTATGAAATAGCTGCTCTATATGGTGTAGCAATTGCGAAAGGACATTGTTTTAATAATGGAAATAAGCGCACCTCAACATTCAATGCAAAAGCGACCTGTATTAAATTTTGTATTGATATGTTTTGTTCGCCACGTTCGACGCGCCCCATACCAGCGGCGTCAGCAATCCCTTCCTGTGAATACCCTTTGGAAGTCCGTAACACTCGGATTTTTTCACCTATTTTAACAAGGTTTTGATGTTTTTCTTTCATATTGAAAGTAAAAGCGATTACGCCCTATAGGTTCTACGCCTAATAGGAGAGTATTTATTTTATTTATGGCGTAATATTGTCACGCAGACCAAAAATAAGGCATGATACGCTGATCGGCAATAAGCTTTATAATAAAAACCCTGCCTCTTAAAAATTGCGTCAAAAGAACGCGCGCATAGCACTCAATAATAATAAAAATAAACATGCTTGCAGGCTACAATTAGATTAATAAATCCGGATAATCACTAAACACCGCATCCACTCCCCAACCAAATAATTTAGCGGCTTTGCGCTTGCGGTTTACGGTATAAATGCAAACCGCATAACCATGTTTTTTGATTTCATGGATTCGTGCTTGAGTGGCATCTTTTAAGCTTAAATGGACTGAAAAACATTGCTGTTCATCTGCCAGTTGCAACCAATTCTCCTGCCATTCTGATAAAAGTAATCCTATCGGCAACTCGGGCGACATGCTGCGGCATATTCGTAATGCGTCGAGATCAAAACTTGACACTAAAGGCAGTGTTTTCCCTTGTGGCCAAAAGCGACTAATATGTGTCAGCACAGCGATTGCGGTTGGCTCTGTAAAGCCAGGATAGGGTTTGATTTCAATATTAGCCTGGACATTGGTACCCGCCATCCACTCCAACACATCGCGTAACAGGGGTATATGTTCACCTTTATAATATTTGGAAAACCACTTTCCAGCATCGAGCGTTTGCAAATACTCAGCCGTTACTAATCCAAATTTACCACGCCCATTGGTCGTGCGTTTTAATGTTTCGTCATGGAAAACCAATGCCTCACCATCAGCGCTTAACATTACGTCAAACTCGACAAAGCTACATCCCAGTGCTTGAGCCTGTTTAAACGCAGACATGGTATTTTCCGGCGCATAAGCTGATGCACCTCGATGACCTATTATTTGATATTCTTTAAACAACTCAATTCCCCTGCTGTCGATTAGACGCAACCTGGACTAGCACCGACATCATTAATTCATTGCTTACGGTTAAAGCGGGAGATGCAACGCTAGCCACCATCGTATTGACCATGCTTCGCGTCTGATATAATGGCTTAACCTGAGACAGGTCATCTCCTTCCACAAACACCAAATTATTTACGCTATAACGCTGTCCTTCATATAGTTTGTTAATTCGTGTTAATTCATCTTGTACTTGCTGATACAACTTTTCACGCAATTGAGTTCGCACTTGTTCTGTTTCTTCCATACTGGGCTTAAATTCAATTGCACTGATTTGATAATTTTCCCCTGGTTTGCTAACAGACTTTGCCTTTTGATAGACGAGGGTCAGGGCATTTTGTGCAACACGCGCTTGAGCCTGAACAGCTAACTTTTCAAGGCCTGAGCCATCTTGTGATCGATCAAATTGAGTCAAGTGCCATTCGCCTGGAGCAATGTTTGCTAATTTAGCCATGATGTCAGTACGTGCTTTCACCAAATCAGCATTAGTCAGTGTTGCATTAAGAGAAACGGTCAATAGTGCGGTTTGGGTGCTCACCCACTGTTTGGCTGATAATTGAAAGTCCACACGATCCAATGAACGCTCTGGTGGCGTATCAACAGCATTTGCAACAGAGTTAAGAGTCAGAAACATCAGTGCGCCTGCTATTTTTTTCATGACACCCTCAAGATATATTTTTTATCACTATCGTATACTATACTCTACCCAGTAACAATTTCCTATGTCATCCCGATCGCGAACTACGTCATCCCGAGCGCGCAGTCGGGATGACGTAAATTGGGAGTCGTGTTAATATCCGACCATAACATAACCGGGAGTGCACTTAATGATGTCATTTGAAACACGCAAAAATAGTTCCATACCGGCTACTGGCTCGGATGATTTTCTTGATTATGCATTAGCGCATGGATTTGGCGATTTGCATTTTAAAGTAGATGTTGAAACCGGAATGAAAGCGATTATTGCAATTCACAATACAAAGCTTGGCCCTGCCTTGGGTGGCTGTCGCTTTATTGAATACCCGGATAACCAAACGGCACTGAATGATGTCATGCGTCTGGCTCGTGGTATGAGCTACAAATCCGCTTTGGCCAACTTGCCTTTGGGCGGTGGTAAGTCTGTGATTATCAAACCAGCACATCACTTCGATCGCACAGCCTACATGCACCGCTTTGGTGAGTTCATCAATGAGTTAGGCGGTCGCTACATCACAGCTTTGGATAGCGGATCACAATTGAGTGATATGGATATTATCGCCCAACACACACCGTATGTTGCCAGCTTATCAAGCTACAATGGTGATCCATCGCCCTCGACAGCCAGAGGTGTATTTCGAGGCATTCAAGCCGCTGTATTATTTAAGCTGGGCAAAGAGAGCCTGAATGGGTTGCACGTTGCCATTCAAGGCCTGGGGCATGTTGGTTACTTACTGGCACAACAATTACGCGAACATGGCGCACGAATTACCGTAGCCGATATTAATTCGGTCATTGTTGAACAGGCTGTAAAAGAACTTGGAGCCACTGCGGCTTTAACTGGCGACATTCATAAAATACCTTGTGATGTTTTCGCGCCCTGTGCACTTGGCGCCATTGTTAATGACTTTAGCATCAATCAATTGCAAACCACAATCATTGCAGGAGCTGCCAATAATCAGCTCGCCCACACCTATCACGGTCAGCGACTTCATGACATGGGTATTTTGTATACCCCTGATTACGTAATCAACTCAGGTGGCGTGATTTTTGCAGCGGGCAAGTATTTAAACACGCCTGATATCACGGTTGATGGTCAAATCGATGCGATCCGCACCACGTTACTGAATATTTTTGCGCGATCCAAGCAGGAAAATCGGCCAACGAGTGAGATTGCTGATGCAATGGCACAAGAAATACTGGCGTAAACGATGAAACATTTAAACCTGACACCTGCGTTATACGACTACATGCTCGACGTTTCTTTGCGTGAACACCCTGTATTGCTAGGGCTGCGCGAGGAAACGGCGAAAATGCCCTTGGCTATCATGCAGGTGGCTCCTGAACAAGCCCAATTCATGCAAATGCTGATTTTCATTTTGCGGGCTAAAAATGTGTTGGAATTGGGTACGTTTACAGGGTATAGCGCCCTGGCTATGGCATTGGTCTTGCCTGATGACGGGCATTTAATCACTTGCGATATCAATACGGAATGGACAGACAAAGCGCACCCTTTCTGGCAACAAGCTGGGCAAGGCAAGAAAATTGAATTACGTTTGGGACGAGCAAATGATACGTTAGACAACCTATTAGCGGATGGATTTGCTCACTCGTTTGATTTTATTTTTATCGATGCGGATAAAACCAATTATCTTAACTATTATGAAAAAGCATTGCAATTAATTTCCCCAAACGGACTCATTGCCATAGATAATGTGTTTTGGGAAGGAGAGGTAGTTAATCCAGAAAATGCAGACGCTCAAACACGAGAAATTCGCAAGTTGAACGCGCTGATTAAACAGGATGACCGCGTTGATATTAGTTTGTTGGCAATAGCTGATGGTTTATTTTTGGTGAGGTTAAAGGAATAATTGTACGAAGAACAAAGGAGTGTACTTATGAAAGACAATAACCAACAAAACCCCTGTGGCCTCGACGGATTTGCATTCCTTGAATTCTCTGGCCCGGATAAAAATCGCCTACACGAGCAATTCACTCAAATGGGGTTTCAACTTACCGCCACTCATAAAAGTGAAGACATATCCTGGTATCAACAAGGTAATATACAATTTATTATCAATGCCGCAAGCAACTGCCAAGCACAAACACATGCCATGACTCACGGAGCAGGCCCATGTGCGATGGGATTTAAAGTCGCGGATGCTAACGCTGCGTTTGACTATGCAATTAAACACGGCGCACGTCCATACTATGATGCCGAGCATGTTAGCCATGGTCTGCTCGCCATTCAAGCCATTGGAGGCAGTGTCATTTATTTCGTAGATGATGCGCATAAGCCTTTTACTGATGACTGGGTAGAGGAAAAATACACCCATCAT
>CAMDBQ010000088.1 GCA_945889365.1 Legionella genomosp. 1
TTGTTCCAACGCGTTCACCATTGACGATTTTTTTCAAAGCATGAGGTGCTGCCATATCAAATACTTGCAATGGCATACCTTGATCCTGACACAAACAAATGGCTGTGGAATCCATAACTTGTAAACCTTTGGTTAATACCTCGTGGTAAGTCAGGAAATCATAGCGTATTGCATCCGGATTTTTAACCGGATCATCAGAATAAATACCATCCACTTTCGTGGCCTTGATTACAATATCTGCCTCAATCTCAATCGCCCGTAAACAAGCTGCAGAATCAGTGGTAAAAAATGGATTGCCCGTGCCTGCTGCAAAAATCACAACATGGCCATTACTCAAATGCGTCAAGGCTTTTCGATGATGGTATGAATCAACCATTCCTGTCATCTGAATTGCCGACATAATGCGTGTCGGCAAATTATTTCTTTCAAGTGCATCACGCAAGGCAAGCGCATTCATGACAGTGGCGAGCATTCCCATATGGTCACCCGTTACGCGACCAAGCCCTGCTTCTGACAAGGCTTTACCACGAAACAGATTGCCGCCACCAATAACCAAACCAACCTCAACACCCATTTGGATAAGCTCGGCTACATCGGTAGCAATTTTATCCAATACAGACGGGTCGATACCAAATTGCGATTTACCCATCAAGGCTTCGCCGCTGTATTTAAGTAAAATACGTTTGTATTTTAAGGTTGACGCAGTTTTATTTATCATTGTTCACGAACCTGTGCCATCACTTCTTCAACGAAGTTATCTTCTTTTTTCTCAATGCCTTCGCCCACTTCAAAACGTACGAAAGAAAGGACTTCGGCTTGTTTGTCTTTCAAATATTGACCGACTTTGATATCAGGATTTTTAACAAATGGCTGACCCGACAAGCAAACTTCATCAACAAATTTATTAATACGGCCTTCAATCATTTTATCAATAATTTCTTGAGGCTTGCCGCTTTCACGTGCTTGTGCGGTAAATACTTCACGCTCATTGGCAACCGCTTCAGCAGGAACTTGGTCACGGCTAACAACTAATGGACGAGCAGCAGCGATATGCATAGCAATGTCTTTTGCCAATGTTTCGTCGCCATTCTTAACGGCAACCACAACACCGATACGTGAACCATGTAAATAGAAACCCACTGCATCAGCAGAATGCACCAATGCTAAACGACGTAATTTGATGTTTTCACCGATAACAGCCACCAATTCTTGTCTGGCTTGTTCAATAACGGTGTCAGTACCATCCAACGTAGTAGCGGATAACGTGTCTATATCAGTCGCGGCTGTTTTTAATGCTGTTTGAGCAACGTTGTTTGCAAACGTGATAAACCCTTCAGCGCGTGAAGCAAAATCAGTTTCACTGTTAATTTCAACCATAGCAACGGTGTGTTTGTCAGCGGATTGCGCAATGGCAACCATACCTTCAGCGGCTATTCTGTCTGCTTTTTTGCTTGCTTGACCTGATTTGCGCAACTCAAGAATGGCTTGTTCCATGTCGCCACCTGTAGCGATCAGCGCTTTTTTACAATCCATCATACCTGCGTCGGTAATCTTGCGTAATTCCATTACTAATTTAGCACTAATTGTCATATTGAATTCCTCCAGTAAAAAAAAAGGCGCAGTAACAACAACGCCCTTTTATTTAAATATTAATTATTTCGTAGATTTCGCAGAATCTTTATCCGCTCCAGCGACTTCAACAAACTCAGCAGCAGCAACACCGCCAACTGTATTTGAGTTTTTCGCATCAAGAATGGCATCAGCTACGCAACGAACATAAATGTCTACAGCGCGCATTGAGTCATCATTAGCAGGAATAATGTAATCAATATTGTCTGGGTTGTTGTTTGTATCAACAATACCAATAACCGGTATTTTTAAGCGACGAGCTTCTTCAACAGCAATGTGTTCAAAGCCTACGTCAACAACAAACAAAGCATCAGGCAATCCACCCATATCCTGGATCCCACCTAAGCTGCGTTCCAGCTTGTCTAATTCACGGGTCAACATCAAGGCTTCTTTTTTTATCATGCCATTGAATGCGCCTTCATCTTTTAATTTTTTCAATTCTTTCAGACGGAAAATTGACTGACGAACTGTTTTATAATTGGTTAACATGCCGCCTAACCAGCGGTGATCAACATAAGGCATTCCGCAACGTTTTGCATGTTCACGAATGCTTTCTTGTGCGGCACGCTTGGTTCCAACGAACAGAATTTTGGCTTTATTAGACGCTAGACGACCGATGTGATTTAACGCATCTTCCATCATAGGTATGGTTTTTTCAAGATTGATAATGTGGATTTTATTCCGTGAACCAAAAATGTACTCAGCCATTTTAGGATTCCAGAAACGCGATCTATGGCCAAAGTGAGCGCCCGCTTCAAGTAATTCACGCATACTAATTTTCATATTTTCTCCAGGGTTATGCCTCCACGCTTCCCATACAGCACCCTTTAGGAACCAGTGCTCCCTTGGGACCCCGCCGTATGTGACGAACCGTGTGTGTAGTTAAAAACGCGTTAGTTATATCATATTTTTGCCGTGTCAGCAATTAAAAATTAAAACCCCGGGGCAACGTGTCTAAATTCGCAAAGAAATAAATGTAGGTCTATACTAATCTTTGCAATATCCATTAGTCTCAAACTAATGTTAAAATTCAAAGAAAAAATGTACGGTTGTGGTGAATCATAAGCCACATCGTCTTCGTAAGTAGGCGCCTTGGCCCAACATAATCTTCGGGTGGCTGCATTATTGGGCCAAGGCCACCGCCTATATACTTTTTTACCTTGGTGTTTAATGAAAAACAATCTCGCTCTAAAAAAAAACCTTGACCAATTCAAAACTGATCTTAGCCACGATTTTACCCGCAAAGGTCATATCATTTCTATTACGAATAAGCTCGTCTCCTTTATTGATGATTTATTAGTCACCTTATTCCAAAAACATGGCCTTGAAGAAGGCAATCACATCTGTCTTCTGGCCATTGGTGGTTATGGCCGTCGAGAATTACAACTCTATTCAGATGTGGATTTATTACTGTTGCACAGCGATACCATCCCGGATGCCTGCTTGCAACGCGCCCAATTGTTTATTCAGGATTGCTGGGATATTGGTTTGGACCTCAGTCATCAATTAACCTCCGTTCGCGCATGCGCTGAACTGGCCAGCCAAGATCTGAGTGTTATATCCAGTCTTCTCGACATGCACATTCTGTGTGGTCTTGGTTCCCTCATGGATGAACTCACTTACCAAATCCATCCACTGAATATGTGGACCAGTCATGATTATTTTTTTGCGAAAATACAAGAACAAAATCAGCGCTATAAAAAATATAATGAAACCGCATACAACCTTGAGCCTAACATTAAATATGGACCAGGAGGATTGCGCGATCTTCAAATTTTGTTAACCATTGGCAAGCGACATTTTGGCATTACCAAATTAGCCGATGGTATTACTTATGGATTTATCACTGAAAAAGAATATGAAGAGCTCATTCATTGCCAACATTTTCTCATGCGAGTGCGGTTTGCTCTGCATGTGTTGGCACAAAAAAAAGAAGAACGATTACTGTTTGATTTTCAGATCAAGTTGGCCCAGATGTTTGGTTATCAAGACAATCCTCAATCGCTAGCGATTGAGCAATTCATGAAGGGATATTTTACCGTTATCAAACGGACCCGCGAATTGAATGAAATGTTATTGCAATGGTTTTCAGAGAATATCTCGCATGAGCAAACACAGCATTTGCTCCCATTAGACGATGACTTTCAATTATCTAATGATTACATTGAGGTTAGGCATCCCAATGTGTTTGAGGACAATCCAGCAGCGTTGTTACAACTGTTTTTGTGGATTGCCAAGCAACCCGATATCAAAGGCGTACGTGCGAGTACCATTCGTTTGATTCGTCAGAACCTATACCTTATAACGCAACATTTTCGTGAACACAAATTAGCCACAGATATTTTCATGGGTATTTTAAAAACGGGAAACAACCCGTATGAAGCATTGCAGCTGATGAGCAGATATGGCGTACTCGGGCATTATCTCGATTGTTTTGCTGCTGTGACAGGCCAGATGCAATATGATTTATTTCATGTCTATACCGTTGAGCAACATACGTTGTTTGTTATTCGCAACATGGCTCGATTTAAGAACGAACGCTACGCTCAACAGTTTCTGCTGGCTTCAAAAGTGATGTCCAGCATTCCTAATCATGAAGTCCTGTATTTATCCGGTCTGTTTCATGATATTGCCAAGGGGCGAGGTGGCGATCATGCCGAGTTAGGAGCCCTGGAAGCCGATGGATTTGCTAACCGGCATCATTTAAGTGACTACGACCGTCAATTGCTGGTCTGGTTAGTTGAGAACCACTTGCTGATGTCGCAAACCACTCAGCGTCAGGATATCTACGATCCCAAAACCATTCAAAATTTTTGTAATTTACTCCCTGATAGTGACTACCTGGATTATTTATATTTATTAACCGTGGCAGATATTTGTGGCACAAATCCGGCCTTATGGAATGCATGGAAAGATTCTTTACTAAAAGAATTATATTTTGCAGCAAAACAAGCCATGCGTCAGGAAAAAATATTGCTGGATGAAAACACCCTGATTAACACACGTCAACAGCAAGCCATGGAAATATTGATTCAGGGCGGCATGGTAGACGCAAATGTTCAGGCCCTTTGGCGCAACTTTAAAGGCAACTATTTTTTGCACGAGCCTCCGGAAATTATTGCCCGACATACAAAGGCCATTCTGGATTGCAAACAATTTCCATTGATTTTAATCATGCCCCATCATAGCTTAGGTGGTACAGAAGTATTTATTTATATGCCTCACCGCGATGAGCGCTTTACGATTACCACAACCGTATTAAGTAATCTGCATGCCACCATTCAAGAAGCCAACATTCTCACTTGTGCTAATCAGTTCGATCTGGATACCTATATTATTCTTGATGAACAGAATCGCGCATTTTTTGATGAACAACATACAAAGGATATCTATCAAGCATTGATGGAGCATCTGACTGACGAGGATACGTTACCCAACATTACTAAACGCAGATTATCACGCACACAAGCACATTTTAATCTTACCCCGAAAATCACCTATAGTGAAGACAATGAGCGCCGACATACGTGTTTGTTTTTAATCGCGAGCGACAGGCCTGGCTTATTGGCTCAAATTAGCCGAATTTTTCTAAGTGAGAAGATTCATCTGCTGAATGCCAAAATTACAACAGCAGGTGAACGGGTTGAGGATATGTTTTATATTACCAATCATAATGGCGACGTGTTGGATCAATCGGAGCAAGACAGATTGAGTGAGAAACTGATGGTTCGCAAAGAGGGCTAACGTTGGTTCTTAAAAAAGTCCGTCAATAGAAACGCGCATTCACGTTGTAAAATACCCTCGTCTATGTGTACTTGATGATTTAAAGGATATCCCTGTAATAAATTATAAATGGACCCGGCGGCACCAGCTTTAACATCCCTTGTCGCAAATACGATGCGCTTTATTCGTGAATGCACCAAAGCACCTGCACACATACAGCAAGGTTCGAGAGTCACATAGAGGGTTGTGTTGTTTAATCGATAATTTTTGAGTTGCTGTGCAGCATCTCGGATAGCGATGATTTCAGCATGGGCAGTTGGATCGCTGGTTTGCAAGACTTGATTCCAACCCCAACCCAATAGTTGATTGTGTTCGCTCACCAATACAGCACCGATCGGCACTTCTCCTTGGGATTGCGCTGTATATGCCAGATCTAATGCCTGTTGCATCCAATATGTATCGTTCATGTATGCTCCCGGGATGAGGGCCATCGGCGCCGCGCGCTTCAGCAAGTGTTCACTGAATCTGAACCTAGGTAACCACTTCCTAACGGTCTCGGCTCGGATGAATAATCAAAGGCCATCTGATATCACTCACTCCCACTCAATCGTCGCCGGAGGTTTGCCGGATATATCATACGTCACTCTGGACACACCAGCCACTTCATTAATAATTCGATTCGAAACCTGTCCCAAAAAATCCCAAGGCAAGTGTGACCAATGCGCGGTCATAAAATCAGTGGTTTCAACTGCACGCAAGCAGATAACATAATCATAACGACGACCATCACCCATTACACCTACGCTTTTAACGGGTAAAAATACAGCAAAAGCCTGACTAACTTTGTCATACAAGCCTGCAGTACGTAATTCATCCATAAAAATAGCATCAGCCTGACGTAAAATATCTGCATATTCTTTCTTAACTTCACCAAGAATACGCACACCCAAGCCAGGTCCAGGAAACGGATGTCGATAAACCATGGCATAAGGCAGTCCTAGTTCAAGACCTATTTTTCGTACTTCATCTTTGAATAATTCACGTACCGGTTCGAGTAATTTCAAATTCATTGTTGCAGGTAATCCGCCCACATTATGATGGGATTTAATCACATGAGATACGCCATTTTTATTG
>CAMDBQ010000089.1 GCA_945889365.1 Legionella genomosp. 1
ATTTAATCGCGCTCCTTATGAAACCAGGTTTTGAGCTGCTAAGCGAATTACCTGATTTAGCGACGTATGTGGGTTGGCAGGGCGATGTGGTTTTAAATGCAACCCTGCCTGATATCAGCAAGGATGAAGTTTATACGTTGCGATCTGAATATGATGGCAGTCGTAGTCGTTATTCTCAGGCAGATATTTTAATGTTGATTGGGCAGTTAAAACCACAGATGGTTATTTTGCCTGACGGTATCGATGGATGGCAATCGCTATCGGATACAATACTCCCGCTCTTTTCCCCAGTTAATCTACCCAAACATTCTGAGCGGTTATTTGGTGTTTATTTCTCTTATGATGCAACAACGTCATTTTCCACACTGAAACAGCGGATCCAAAATTGCGAAGGTCTCCCTTGTTATGTTGGCGGTGAGTTGACGTTGGCTTTAATGCAGGAGTTGGCGGATCTTGGAGTGGAATATTTATCATCAGATGTTCCAGCTCGCGATGCGTCAGAAGGATTGGTTTATGCTCAAGGTGAGGTGATTTCGCTGACAGACAATGCTTATCGGATGGACTTTAGGGTTATTGATGAACAGTGCCCTTGTCCTACATGTAAACAACAATTGACAAGAGCGTATTTACACCACTTGCTCGCGCACACACCATTGTTATGCCAGCGTTTTCTGATTCAGCATAATGTTTGTCATTCTTCATTTACGCCAGCAATAAATACCGATATCATGTGACGCAAACTACCCAGGAGATTAATATGAGTTTATTTAGTAGTAATGCTGTTGCTGCAGTTGGTACAGCAGGACCCGCACAAGCTGATGGAACGTTTTCATTGGTCATGATCGCAGCTATTTTTGCGTTGTTTTATTTCATGTTGATTCGCCCACAAAATAAACGCGCCAAAGAGCATCGCGAACTGGTCAGTAAATTAAAAAAAGGTGATGAAGTGATCACGTCCGGTGGTCTATTGGCTAAAGTTGTGAGCATTGATGAGCAATACATTAAAGCGAGCATTGCTGATGGTGTTGAAATCGGTTTACAACGAAGTGCCGTGAGCACAGTTCTACCTAAAGGTACCCTTAAATCCTTGTAAGTGAGTCATACGGACATGCAAAATAAATACCCCCTTTGGAAAAACATGCTGCTAATTTTAGTAGCAGTGGTTGGTTTGGTTTATGCCATTCCTAATCTTTATAGCGAAGATCCGGTAATACAAATTTCCTCTCAGGCTACTGTTTCACCACAGGAGCTTGAGGATCATGCGCGAGCTTTGCTGGATGCCGGCAAAATAAAATACAAAGATATGTCGCTAAGCAGTGAAGGTTTGGAAGTCAGATTTGCTTCTACCGACACGCAATTATTGGCGCGTGATGTCATTAAACATGGCCTCGGTGAGCAATATACAGTGGCATTAAACCTAGCCACATCAACACCTGCCTGGTTGAGAGCGCTTCATGCTGAGCCGATGAAGCAAGGTCTGGATTTGCGTGGTGGTGTGCATTTTCTGCTTGAAGTCGATATTGATAGTGTTATCAACCGTCGTTATGAAGGGATGACCAAAAATGTTGGCCAGGATTTACGCGAAGCTGGTGTTCGTTATGCAGGCATACGTTACATAGCTAACAAAGGCATAGATGTGCGTTTCCGTACACCCGAAGCGCTGGATGAAGGGCTGAGTGCGGTTGAGCAGAAAAGTCCTGGTTTGGTATATGAGAAAGCAAAAGATACGCTATCTATGATGGCTTCTTTGTCAGCTCCTGAAATAAATACCATTCGGCAGACTACTATTGAACAAACCATGAGCATTTTACGTAAACGTGTAAATGAATTGGGTGTGGGCGAAGCGATTGTTCAACAGCAGGGTGCAACACGGATAGCGGTTGATTTGCCCGGTATTCAAGACGCGGCACGCGCCAAGCAAATTCTTGGTGGTACTGCAACCTTGCACTTTCATATGGTAGATGCTGAAAACGACCCTCAAGTTGCCAAACAAACAGGCTCTGTTCCTATTAGCAGCAAGCTCTATATGATGGATGGTCATCCAATTCTGTTGAAGCGCCAAGTTGTTCTGAGTGGTGATTCAATTACCAGCGCTGTTTCAAGTATTGACCAACAATCAGCAACACCTGATGTGCAAATTCAGTTAGGTGGCGGTGGGGAAGCGTTATTTACGAAAGTGACACGTGACAATATTGGCAAGCGCATGGCGATTGTCTATGTTGAAAGTAAAACCACGGTGCAAACGGTCGGCGGTAAAGAAAAGCGAACTACACTGCGAGAAGAGCGTGTGATTAGCGCGCCTGTTATCCAAAACGCGTTAGGTAATAATTTTCAAATTACGGGTTTGAAGGACAGCAAAGAGGCTACTGATTTAGCTCTGTTACTGCGTGCCGGCGCATTGCCTGCGGCGATTTATCCTATAGAAGAGCGCACTGTTGGCCCTACACTGGGTAAGGAAAATATTCAACGCGGTATGATTTCCCTTGCGGTTGGCATGGGGTTAATTTTAATTACGATGCTTCTGTATTATCGTCTTTTTGGGTTAATCGCAAATATTTCGCTGGTTCTTAACTTAATATTGCTGGGTGCATTACTATCTATTATCGGTGCAACGCTAACGTTGCCTGGTATTGCAGGTATTGTGCTGACGGTCGGTATGGCAGTTGATGCTAACGTGCTTATTTACGAGCGGATACGAGAGGAATTGCGGCACGGGCTATCGATTCAAGCCGCTATATATGCAGGTTATGACCGCGCATTCGCCACGATTCTTGATGCCAACATTACTACATTAATTGTGGGTGTTGTGTTGTTTTCAGTTGGAACAGGGTCTGTGCGTGGTTTTGCTGTGACATTATCACTAGGCTTGCTGACATCCATGCTCACCGCGGTTGTGTACACGCGT
Organism: Legionella genomosp. 1; assembly: GCA_945889365.1. Taxonomy (GTDB): domain Bacteria; phylum Pseudomonadota; class Gammaproteobacteria; order Legionellales; family Legionellaceae; genus DDPF01. The sequence continues at coordinate 2,906 of CAMDBQ010000089.1, forward strand.
GCCATCGTCAATGCGGTTTACGGTAATCGAATCGTAAAAAAATTATCAATCGGTATTTGAAGCGAGGCTTATATGGAATTTTTTAACCCAAATTCAAACGTGGACTTTATGGGCGCCCGTAAATGGACCGCCCTGTTATCTATATTAATTTTCGTAGTCTCTATTGCAGCTTTGTTGGTAAATGGTTTGAAATGGGGTCTTGATTTTACCGGTGGTACACAAATCCAAGTTGCATACACTCAACCTGCTGATTTACCCAGTATTCGTGAAAGTTTGTATAAGATTGGATTTAAAGAGGCGCAAGTTATCAGTTATGGCACGTCTAAAGATGTGTTAATCAGTATTGCGCCAAGAGAAAATTTAAACCAAGGAACATTGGTTGACCAGGTCATGAATGTTTTGCCTGGTGCTGTCAAGCAAAGGGTTGACTTTGTTGGCCCCCAAGTAGGTAAGGAGTTGGCAACCAAGGGTGCCCTGGCAATCATTGTCGCACTACTGGCAACCATGATTTATATCGCCATGCGGTTTGAATACCGCCTTGCATTTAGCTCGGCAGTGGCTTTGATTCATGATCCCGTCTTGATTCTCGGCGTGTTTGCCATGTTTCACATTGAGTTTGATTTGAAAGCATTGGCAGGCTTGTTGGCTGTAATCGGTTATTCATTAAACGATACCATTGTGGTGTTTGACCGCGTACGCGAAAATTTCATTAAAATTCGTCGTGCAACTCCAATGGAAATCATGAATACATCGATTAACCAAACCCTGTCCAGAACCATCATGACTTCAGTTTTAACGCTGTTTGTGGTTGTATCGTTGTTTGTTTACGGTGGTGCAGATATTCATGGATTTGCACTGGCGTTAATCATCGGGATTGTCGTGGGAACGTATTCTTCTATTTACGTTGCTGGTGCTTTGGCTGTGGTGATGGGGTTGGATAGAAAAGATTTCCTGCCAAGTCAACGTAAAGAAATAGACGAACGGCCATAATCCTGTACGTCATCCCGAGCTTGCGGTGGATCTCCGGCATGCTTATCATTACCCACAAGTTTGATGCATGTCGTCCCCGCGAAGGCGGGGATCTACTGGTGTGGTATGGTAGTGATGCCAAGCATGGATCCCCGCCTTCGCGGGGACGACAACTCGTGACTCTGGACTCAAGCTGGGCGTGAGTTTCTTGACTTGTGGGTAATGATAAGCCTGCATGAGGTACGGTGCCACGTTCGGAGATCCATCGTAAGCTCGGGATGACGCAGTTTCTTTCGGATATTTGATCCGTTGGGGCTATGATACTCAGCCAAAACGGACTAAAGCATCCATTTATCAATCTTCGCTGCACAAATAAAATCATTATGTGACAATCCCTTCAACGCATGTGTTGAAAATCGGATATGGCAATAATTATACCCCACTTCAAGATCCGGATGATGATTTTCAACATTTGCAATCCAGGCAATTGCATTAACAAACGCCATGGTTTCATAGAAATTTTTAAACGAAAACGATCGTTTAATTTCCTTAGCTTCTTTTTGTGTGCTCCAGTCATCGGCCAGTTGTGTCATCAAATTAGTCACTTGCTCGGGCGTTAATGCAGTACCAACGCCTTCGCAAGATTCACAATGCTTGCTACTCAAATCACTTTTCATGGTGTAACTCCTTGGATAATGTATCAATAAACCGAGTATTTTGATCCTGAGTACCAATGGTCACACGTAAATGTTGATTCAAACCATAGGGGTGCAGGGGCCGGACAATGATGCCATAGTCTTGTAATCTCTGGTATATCCCTAAGCTATCTTCTCCGCAATCAAACGTAATAAAATTGCCCGCTGAAGGTAGATGAGTTAAGCCCAAAGCTGTTAAGCCGAGTTGCATTTGGATTAATCCCTGATTATTGAGTTGAATGGTTTGTCTGATGAAATCATCGTCATCCAGAGCGGCATATCCAGCTGTAAGGGCTGTGATATTAACCACAAATGGCAATTGGATACGATAGAGTAGGGCGGTAATTTGTGTATTTGCAATGGCATAGCCTAGACGTATACCTGCCAGGCCATAGGCTTTTGAAAACGTGCGAGTAATAACCAGATGGGGATATTTTTTTAATAACTCTGCATTCCGACCCCCGGCAATTTGTTCGCGGGATCCAGAGCTCTTGTGCAAGATCTCTGGATCCCGAGAACAAGTCGCGGGACGCAAGACCTCGAATGCATATTCAAAATAAGCTTCATCCAGCACCATAATCGTAGTTTCAGGAATGTTATCTAAAAGACGTATTATATCTTCCTGACAGATCATTAAACCGGTAGGATTATTCGGATTAGCTATAAAAATCAGCGCTGTATTGAGATCACAAGCATCAATCAGGGCATCAATATCTACTTCCCAATTGGGCTTAACAGCCATACTCACAACCGGAATCCCCAATGTTTTTGCCTGAATTGCATACGAGCTAAAAGCGTAATCATGGGTCAATATATGCTTGCCATTGTGCAATGCGAAACACGTGAGGAGTGAACAAAACAGTGAATCAGACCCATTTCCGATGGTGATCATGTCCGTATCAACACCGAGTTTTTCAGCTAGCTTGTGCCGTAACGGATGGTTAACTGACATGGGATAAGCTGCGATTTGTTTACCTGATAAATCAGCTAATACTAGTTTTACCAGCGGACTGCAGCCCAATGGATTCTCATTGCCGGCCAACTTAATAATGTCAGTCAAACCTCGCTCACGCGTCAGTTCATCCGCCGATTTCCCCGGCACGTAAGGAGCAAGGGTGCGAATTCCTGGATGCGGCAATTGATCATAATCACAAGGCATGTTCAAATCCAAAATAAATGACATCATCCATGTTTACATAAATTGGTGAACTAGTGTAGTCCGTCAAGCATTCCGGGGGCCGATATACCATACCGCACCAGAGATGGATCCCCTTCTTCGCGGGGACGACAGTTTAAGGGATAGTATTAACAAGTCGAGGCACTAGTGATTGAATGCTGGCGTGCGGGGTGCTGGTGCCTCGATTATCGGATCTAGCTAATTCCAATAAATCAATCATGCGCCGTCCGCCGTTCCATGTCCAGATCTGATTGCCAGCGTTTTTTACCTTGTCAATCTGCAGCCATTGACGCCTTTTTTGGGGAGGGCCGGGCTTACTGTCAATAAAATCAGCCTCATCAAAATCTTTGAGTTTGATAAGTTCATTTTGAAGTGAGATATTACCAGTGCAGATGGAAAATGCACCGATTCATTTTCGTATTGAGCGTCAGTAAAAGTTTAAACAAAGTGAACGATTACCGATTAGTAAGTATTCGACCGGCGAATTTCTGCAGGGCTGTAATTGCTGTTGACAGTCTACGGTGCGAAATGACAGCATTAGGAGAGGAAGTTGCCATTGCCTATCAAAAAAATTTAAAAAAAACCAAATATCCTCTTGACTCAAACACGCTAAAAGAGTCTAATACCTTCCGTTGGCCAGATAGCTCAGTCGGTAGAGCAGAGGATTGA
>CAMDBQ010000090.1 GCA_945889365.1 Legionella genomosp. 1
TAACAAAAAAAGTGGCGGCAGGGTGTTTGATAAGGTGGGTATTCAAATCAAGGTAGCTTTCGATGTAATCATCTGCGGGCGATGGAAAGCCTGCACGGACATGGCTTGAATACAAGGGGCATGCCATGGCATTACTTCCAGTTTCAAGAAATGCCTGAACCGCCGGTATTTTGGAGATGGGAAGTCGGATGGCTTTGGTCGACTCACCCCAAAGATTGCTTCCCTTTGGTCGGCCAGCACCCGTTCGTTTGCCCCCATGGGTCATGACGCGCCTCATTTGATATGTGTTCACAAATCAAATGATAGAGCATCAAGGTGGTTTTGTAAATCAAGCGGGCCTGAAATTAATCAAATTCATGTTGCAGAGCTTCAGCCAGTTGCGGATGATGAAATTCATACCCGGCTTCGATGAGCCGTTTTTGCAGGTCGCGTTGTCCTTTGAGCAGCAAGCAGCCCCCCATTTCACTAAATAATGCACGTATGAGAAAGGCAGTATGGTTAAGAAGAGAGGGCGGTGCATGCTGGCTGCCTTGACGTGCGCAAATTGTGCCTGCCTGGCTGGATTGGGTGATGTGATATGAATAGCGCCGGTTAGTTCAGGTTTATTTAGCAAAAAAATAATGGCGCCGACAATATCGTCCATATGAACCTTCTCAGTCAATTGTTTGCATGAATAAAGCATTTCTTTACTGGATTAGCTGGGTGAGTGAAAATGAATTCACGATGATGTAACCGCTTGGCAGTTGGCACAAAACACGGTGCTGCGAGCCCCCAGCTTAAATGATAGCAATGGTTTTTGACATCGCACACAAGGCAGTCCTGCCCGACCATAAACGGACAGTTGCTGCGTAAAATAGCCCGGTTTTCCCTCGCTGTTTACAAAGTCCTTTATGGTTGTGCCGCCTTGCTTGATGGCTGACTGCAATATTTTTTTGATGGCATCGACCAGTTGCTGGCATTGGATTGGCGTTAATAAGCCCGCCGGAGTAACCGGATGAATGCCCGCCAAAAACAGCGCTTCTGCCGCATAAATATTACCAATACCGACAACGATGTTGCTATTCATGATGAATGATTTGATGGGAACACGCCGAGAATGAGCTCGTTGCATCAGATAGCACGCATTAAAATCGGCATCCAACGGCTCTATACCGAGCGATTTAAGTAATGCATGGCTGCCGGGGTTGTCCGTCGTCCATAACAGGGCACCGAAACGGCGCGGATCGGTATAACGCAGAATTTTATCATCGGAAAAAATGATGTCCACATGATCGTGGCGATTCAGGCGTGTTGTGCTCGTGACCATTCGTAAGCTGCCGGACATGCCTAAATGCATGATAAGGGTGCCTGCATCTGTAGGCATCAATATATATTTGCCACGGCGTGACAATTGACCAACCCGCTGTTGGCTTAAGTGATCGTGCAATGCAGGGGGGATCGGCCAGCGCAGTTGATGATGGCGAACCACGACATCTTGAATGATGGCGCCTTCAATATGGGGCTTTAAACCGTGCATGATGGTTTCAACTTCAGGGAGTTCTGGCATGATAATGTGAGGGGGATAGTGATGAGGCCATCATTATGCCACGTTAAACCTTACGGTGGTGCATTACGAAGTTTTTTTAAATCGCCTCGCATTTTTTTATTGTCCAGCCGTTTCCTGTTCGATTGTCTGGATGGCTTGGTGGGTCTTCTTTTTTTAGGTGTGAAACCAGTCTGTTTAATCAGTATGGCTAATCGTTGCAGGGCATCGACCCGGTTTTGTTCCTGGCTTCTATGCTGTTGAGCTTTGATAACAATAGTACCATCCGAAGTCACCCGATGGTCGTTTAATTCCAGCAGCTTAATTTTATAATCAGTTGGCAAGCTGGATTGGATGATGTTAAATCGGAGGTGAATGGCGGTAGATACCTTATTAACATGCTGACCACCGGCGCCTTGGGCACGGATGGGGGTTAATTCAATCTCTGATATGGGAATAAATACATTGTTTGTGATCTTTAGCATTGGGGTAGTGGTTCACTCGTGTTTGGTGTTTATTTGTTATAGAGGGAGATATGTATGACATTGGAAGCATCTCGATACCTTTTGGCTTTAAGGATAGCTCATCATGGACAAAAAAGGTATACGATATATTGCTCAGTAAAGGCTAGTGCCTCGTCTTGTTAATAAATAAAAAATAAGGCAAAGTAATGAATAATTAAATTTAACGGAATCATTTCAATGAAAAGGCAAAAATGGATTTTTGGTTTTATGCTGGAGTTTGTACAAATTTATACATGGGCATGTGGTGTAGCTCCGCTGCCCATGAGTTTCGGGGCATTGATGTATGATGTGCATTATGCCTCTGATCCCACAAGTCATGCTTCAATTCAACCAGGTCATTGGACGAGTCAGTTGCAAGCTTTCAATAATGTAGCTAAGTCTTCTAATCTCATTACTCGACTTTATCCATATTCTTCTGATATTGAAATTACCTCCTGCACCGATAGTAATTTAAATGCCTGTCAAATCGACCCGGGTTATGCTTCTGGCAATGTCTCAGTGGCAAGTTATCGAGCCGCATTTCCAAATGCAACAATAATGCCTATTGTTGATATTGCTTTTAATTATGAAAATAATGCGCTTTTAAAAACAAATACAGCCTTGGCCGATATGGTAGCCCAGTCATTGGCGACACAACTTTGTAGTGATCCCAATGTGAATGGAGTTTTTTTTGACCTCGAAACAGCAAATAGCCTAAGTTATCCTGGTTTATTAGAGTTTTATACTCAAATGTCAATTTTGTTAGGTAGTGGAACTTGTGTTGATAATGCTCATCCAAAAGGGCGGTATATGGGGATTTATCTAACACCCGTGAGCAATGAGTGGGCAAGTTTAGCGACAATTTTTTCTAAAAGAAACAATGGATTTGTTGCAATCCCGTTGTACGATGTTACTGGATTTAAATCACCACCTTCACCAGATCCTTTATCAGCTTATAATGCTTATGTGACAACGGCATTAACCAACGCAAAGACCAACTCCAATTCAAGTCAGGTTCCCTATACCATTATTGTACCAGCAGGCGCAAGTTTTGGGACATTTCAGTCTTATGGCGTATATACGAATAACGCAAGCGTTGATTACAATCATAATTATCAAGCTGTTAAGGACTTTAGTTCAACCAATACTTCTCAATTAGGCTTTGTTCAAGCCGCAAGAAATGCTGCTTGTTATAATAATAATGCTTATTATATGGGTATGGATTATTGGTCATGGCAAGAATATATTAATGATACAGATACTGATCCGAGCTATCCGTTGAGAGGTCCTAATTTGCCAGATCCTTCAACAGTGACATACTTGGAAAACACTGCATCTTGTTTCTAGTGCCTAGTCTTGTTAATACGCTCCCGTAAGCTGTCGTCCCTGCGTAGGAGGGGATCCTGCAACCCACTCGGTAATGGAAGTGTAATAAACTGAGTGAATTTTATAGACGTTTAATTGAAAAATATGATGAATTCTACATGAAAAAATGTAAAATTAACGTGATTCAGCATAAAAAACCAGATTTTCAGTCAATGATACCGTATTTTGTTGGTGTTATTCTACTAAAGATCATAAACTATGTTGGAATGTAGTGTTTTCGCGGACTTCCAAGCTGTTTTTTATTGACAATTCAAACGGTGTTCAACAAAGATACAAAAATCACTTTGTTTATTACACTTCCTTTTTAGATTTATTCCTCAGATTTATGAGTGAATAGTATATCTAAGGTATGTAAATATTCGTGCAACGTTGCATCTTGAACTGCAGTTACTAAAGCGGGTTTTGTCGTTTTATTATGGTGGCTGTGCCAAATGCCCGGTGGCGTGACAAATACAGCACCGCTTTCCCAAGGCACTTCAACTGGGTCAATAATTTGATTAAACTTGTCTAATTTCCAACCTAAGCGCGAAAATGCACCCACTGAACATTCGAGTACAATGTCTACAGCAATAGAGTTATGCCGGTGAGGCATGGCTTCCTCACCAGCAGGTACAAGTATAGTGGCCGCCCAAATTGTAGGTGACATGCCGCGCCCGAGAGTGACTTTGTTATTTCCATAAATAAGCCCATCTCGATTACGATCATGCGCACCTGCTTCGGCGTCAATTTTAGCCATTTCCTTCTTAATTGCAGCGGCTCTATAATGCTGGGGCGCAAACGCCTGTTTTGTTGGAGTGGCATGCAAACGATGAAGTAAGGGTGAATCATTAACAGCATAAATAATAAGATTCGTATTGTTCGCCTGAAACTCAATTGCGCGATTACCCGGTAAAGACAAAACATCACCTTGATTTAAAGATAACATCTCATTGCCCAACGTACACCTACCTTCACCTTCAATCACGTAACAAAACATGGCACACGCGTGGGGTTCAAAAGAAAATGGCGTATTACCTTTGAGGTGAAGATAACCTGCCAAAACAGATGGACCAGTCGCCGGATAAGGGATATTTAATACGTCCGACAGATCAAACGGGATCCATCCATAATTTTCTTTCAGCAATGCCAGGCTATATTGCTTTATCGGAATTTTTGGTAAGTCAGGATTTGCAGCACTGGTGTATTCATAAAAAATGTTGCTCATAATGCGTCTCCTTGCTCAATCAATCGATGATAACTTGGATTGTAAATATGTTTTCTAATAAATACTTCACAATTACTCTCTCGTTTAACACGTGCTAAATTGCTATCAAAAATCAATTGAGCCACACGCGCTGCTGTTTTTATTTCTGTTTCCAAAATATTGGATTGCAATGGGTAGAGTAAGCCTTGCTGTAATTGGTCATCTGTCACTTGTTCAGCGACGGCATACGCGGCCTCAATGAACATTTCATCAGTAACGCGAGTGGCCTGTGTCGCAAATATTGCCATACCAACTGCCGGGAAAATATAAAAATTATTAGCTTGCCCAGGTAAAAAGGTTTGATTATTGTATGTGACAGGCGGAAACGAAACGCCTGCGGCATAAATAGCGCGACCTTTACTCCAGGCGTATGCTTGTGTAGCTGTACACTCAGCATGCTCTGTCGGATTAGATAAGGCTAAAATAATGGGACGCTCATTTATTTTTGCCATTGCCTCAATGACTTCCTGGGTAAAAGCACCGCCTATAGTGCTCACGCCAATGATTGTTGTTGGCTTGAATTTTTCGATGGCCTTGCAAAAATCAGCTAGTTTCATTGGTGTATTTTTATGTGCATAAGGCTTTTGAAAATCAACCAAATCAGTGCGCGATGATTCAAGTAATCCATTCACATCAAACATATTAATGCGAAGCTGTGCTTGTTCAATAGTAAGCCCTTCCTGCACGAGAGCCGTACAAAGAAGATTACTTAAACCAATACCTGCGGAACCCGCGCCAAGAAACAAATAGGATTCATCTTTCAAGTTTGTGTTTTTAATTTTACAAGCATTGATCATCCCAGCAAGCGTAATACCAGCGGTTCCTTGCACGTCATCATTGTAACAGCAAACCTTATTACGATAACGCTCAAGCAAATGGATTGCGTCTACACCCGTCCAATCTTCAAAATGAATACAACATTTGGGGAATACGGCTTGTACTGCATCTACAAATTCATCTGTAAATTCAAATAGATCTTTCGTACTGGGTCGCGGCTTGCGCAATCCCAAATAGAGTGGATCTTGGAGTAATGATTCGTTATTTGTGCCCACATCGATGGTCATTGGTAACAAATATTGTGGAGAAACACCTGCCGCTGCGGTGTATAGTTGCAACTTGCCAATGGGAATGCCCATGCCATTAGCGCCCAAATCACCTAATCCGAGAATACGACCACCATCAGTCACGCAAATCACACGTATATCTTTTTGTGGCCAGTTTTTTAAAACGTTTTTTATCTTGCCACGATGATTTAATGAAACGTACATTCCTTGTGGCTGACGAAATAAATGACCGAATTTCAAACATACTTCACCAATTGTTGGATCATAAATGATGGGCAAAAAACGCGCCGGATCGGACATGATTGTTCGATAAAACAAGACCTCGTTATGATCCAGTAGGCCAGATAAATAAATAAAACGATCAATGTCGGTTGCTTTATGCCCAAGCTGCATCATAACTCGCTTTAATTGCATGTCCTCTGACTCACAAACATCAGGTATTAAACCAACCAAGCCCAAGACCTCTTTTTCATGATCGGTGAAGGCTGTTGATTTGTTTAAAGATGGGTCATTAAGCAATTCTTTACCACGTTTTTTAGTTAACATCTTGTTTACTCTCCATTTGTTGTAATCAAGCCTTACGCTACATAGGGATGCACCATTTTTTTAGGATCCATGGCCTTATCAAAATCTTCACTGCTAATAAA
>CAMDBQ010000091.1 GCA_945889365.1 Legionella genomosp. 1
CAAGGGGGATCATGTTTCCAGGTTCAACATTTGTTTGCGTATGTCACCAATCGCTTGGCTTGGATTAAGTCCCTTAGGGCAAACTGTTGTGCAATTCATAATTGTGCGACAACGGAAAACACTGAATGGATCTTGTAATTTTTCCAAACGATGTTGCGTTGCTGTATCACGTGTGTCTGCTAAAAATCGACGTGCTTGAAGCAATCCAGCAGGCCCGACAAATTTTTCCGGATTCCACCAAAATGATGGGCAGGCGCTCGTGCAACAAGCACATAAGATACATTCATATAAACCATCCAGCTTTGAACGATCTTCTGGCGACTGCAAACGTTCACGAGCTGGTGCTAGAGCATCATTTTGCAAGTAGGGTTCTACCCGTTCATATTGTTGATAGAACTGAGACATATCAACAACCAGATCGCGTACAATGGGAAAGCCTGGCAATGGACGAATGACTATTTTATCGGTTTTTAACTGCGATACAGTGGTAATGCAGGCCAATCCATTGGTACCGTTAATGTTCATCCCATCCGAACCGCAAACACCTTCACGGCAAGAACGCCGAAAAGAAATGGTTGGATCCTGTTCTGCTTTCAATCGTTCAAGCAAGGCCAATAACATGGGATCGCCCTTAACAGGAACGTCTATTTCATAGTCTTGCATAAACGGCTTGTCATTCACCTCTGGATTATAGCGGTAAATAGACAGACTGAGTGTTCTGATCTCGGCACTGGTATCAGTCATGATTAATCCTCATTAATAAACGCGCTCTTTCGGCTCAAATGGCTCGACAAATTTAGGTAGTACATTCACTGGACGAAAATCAATGCCATCACCTTGTTGGAAATACAGTGTATGTTTAATCCAATTGCGATCATCACGTTCCGGGTAATCTTCCCGACTATGCGCGCCGCGACTCTCTGTACGTGCAATTGCAGATTTTGCTGTCGCGTAGGCAGTTGCCATAAGATTATCAAGCTCTAGTGCTGTGACGCGATCAGTATTGAACACATCACTTTTATCAACCAAGGTGGCATGTTCTAATCGTTCACGTAATCCATTGAGGCGTGCTAACCCCTGCTCCATAAACTCACCAGTACGAAATACGCCAAAATCTTCTTGCATCACGCGCTGCATTTCGTCACGAATAACGGAAGGGCTTTCACCGTCTTGAGAATTCTGCCACCGATTATAACGCGTGAGCGACGCTTCAACATCATCGTCAGTCGCATTAGCCATTTCTGGAAGCTGATTAGATTGCCATAATCCTTCGACATGCAGACCGGCTGCTCGACCGAACACAACCAGATCAAGCAAGGAATTACCACCCAGTCGGTTAGCTCCATGCACTGAAACGCAGGCGCACTCACCAACGGCATACAAGCCTTCAACCAACGTTTCTTTACCTTTGATCTTAGTCACAACTTGACCGTGAATATTGGTAGGAATGCCACCCATCGTATAATGGCATGTTGGAACAACGGGTATAGCATCAACAATAGGGTCAACACCTGCGAATTTCATAGACAATTCACGAATACCTGGCAAACGTGTTTTAATTAAATCGGCGCCCAAATGATCCAATTTTAATTTAACGTGATCAACGCCTTTAGGATCAAAACCCTTGCCTGCACGTAACTCAAGCGCAATAGATCGTGCAACAACATCACGAGATGCCAGATCTTTTACATGTGGTGCATAACGTTCCATGAAACGCTCACCGTCTTTATTAATAAGATAACCACCTTCGCCACGGCAACCCTCTGTTACCAGAGTACCTGCACCTGCAATACCGGTAGGGTGAAATTGCCACATTTCCATATCTTGCAAAGGAATGCCTGCACGCAATGCCATACCAAATCCATCACCAGTATTAATATAAGCATTGGTTGTAGATTGATAGATGCGCCCGGCTCCACCTGTCGCTAAAATACAAACACGTGACTGGAAGAAAATAATCTCACCTGTTTCAATACACAAAGCGGTCACACCAGCGATACGACCATGCGAATCTTTGACAAAATCAAGCGCAAGCCATTCACTAAATATGTGCGTTTTAGCTTTTAAATTTTGTTGGTAAAGTGTGTGCAATAAAGCGTGACCGGTTCTATCAGCTGCAGCACAAGTACGAGCGGCTTGCTCACCACCAAAATTTTTGGATTGACCACCGAACTGACGCTGGTAAATTTTACCATCGTCTGTACGTGAAAACGGCAAACCCATGTGTTCAAGTTCGTAAACTGCTTCTGGACCGGTTTTACACAAATACTCAATGCAATCTTGATCACCGATATAATCGGCACCTTTAACCGTATCATACATGTGCCAGCGCCAATCATCTCCATCCGCATCTGCATTACCTAATGCAGCAGTAATACCCCCTTGCGCAGAAACCGTATGCGAACGGGTAGGAAAAACTTTTGATATTAAGGCAATTTTTAGGCCAGAATTAGCCAACTGCAATGAAGCGCGCATGCCCGCTCCACCTGCGCCTATAATTATTGCGTCAAATTCATTACGTGCAAAAGCCATTATTATTGCCCCCAAACAATCATTAAGCCCCAGATAAACTGGGTAAGCAGCAACAAGAAAACCAACACTTGCACAGGCAACCTGATTGCAGTGGATGGCATGTAATCAGTTGTCACAGTCCAAATGCCAATCCAGGCATGAAGAGTCAACATCAATAAAGCCAGCACACTGGCAACTTGAAAAATCCAGCAATGAAACAACTCAGACCATTGAGTGAATTGCATTTGTGGATGCGTGATTATAAAACCAAACAAAAATAACGAGTATACAGCAAAGTAAATTGCTGAAACGCGTTGAATCAACCAATCCTTCAAACCATTGCCCGTTAGGCTAGTAATATTTGTTACCACATCCACACTCCCAGAAAACCTGCCAAAACAATTGCAACCGCAATAACCGTAATAGCACTTCGTCGTGCTGTCGCCAGGTGCTCGCCAAATCCTATGTCCATGAATATATGGCGAAAACCCGCAAGCAAATGATACGCCAACGCAGTACTAAAAGCCCACAAAACCAGTTTATTGAACGGTGATCGCAACACGGATTGTAGATGGTCAAATGCCTCTGAAGATTGCAATGAGATACTTAAAAAGTACATCATGTAGGGCAATAACAAAAACAAAGCCAGCCCAGAAATTCGATGCAATATAGATGCTATAGCCATGGGCGGGAATGTCAAACTACCCAAATCAAGGTTAACGGGTCTTTGATTTTTCACTGTCACACTCATCCTTATTGAAAATAATTATAAACATCTGCAGAGTATACCACTGACGTTTCTTAGTCGCAAAAAGTAATGTAATTTACAGGACAATCGCATCTAATTTCGTGAACGTTTGCGTTGCCGCAAAAGCAGCCTAGAAGTTTTAGCGTTTAACTTTTGGAGCAGTTCCATGTGGTTTACGATAATTATCACGTGGCGAAGCCAGGGGATAACCATAACCCATGTCGGCAAGACGTTTCGTAGCAGCAAGATAACGCGCCCCCCAGGTCCCAGGATCGAAATTGGTGACCACGACGTTATAGCTCAGATTAACAATTGAATCAAAGCATTTACGCTGGGCTAGCTCATGGCCGTCAAATGCGACTTCCACTTCCGTTTCCATACTAACTCCACCCGCTTTTAAACGCTCGACCAAGATGTAGATCATTTTTTCAATCGTGTAATACAACTTACACATAGATAAACCGGCTAAATAAATATCCTGTCCTTTCGACGCGCTTAATTTAAACCCATGATCATGGATTGGATACACGAACTCTAACTCTTGAGTACCAGGTATTATTTCAGGCAGTATAATCCGCGGTGGCGAAATTGCATCTACGGATGGAGAGATGATGAACAAATGAAAATCGGCCCAGCGCCACCATAGTTGGTATATTTTTTCTATCTGCGCAAGGAGGTTCGTATCTTCGTCATCGTGCAACATTTGACGTTGTTCATCTGTCATATTTTCAAAATCGATAGTGGGCAAATTCAAGTCGTCTACTGGTTCTTCCATTGCTATTTACTCAATTATTTTCAGATGGAACAATCTTAGCTTAAATTTTGCAGACAAGCACTAGGGGCTGTTGACATTTCATCTTTCAACAGACTAAGTCCCTCGGCCTCATCATTACTCACACATGTGGTGCATGTGGTCCCCGAGAAAGTTTAGGCAGGAGCACGCGGCTTGCCAGCAGGATCCAGAGATTCGAAGTTATATCGACTGCGCGCACAGTGGTTAACGCGGACAAGCCACGACCTTATCATTACCCACAAGTTTGATGCATGTCGCCCCCGCGAAGACGAGGACAGTAAGCGCGCTGGGTGATTGTCCTTCTAACGCTTAACAACTACCGCTTTGCTCATCAGGGAGTTGATATATAATTCATAATCCATTACACCGTAACTGGCTTCAATCTGTTGTGTAATGCTGTTTATTTGTTCTTTATCAAGCAAGTCTAACTTACCATCGTTAATCGCTTTTAAAGACACAACAACATAATCACCATCAAGCAAACCAAGGCCTGACTTTTCACCAACGCGAGCTAAATCAAAAGCCAATTCATTTACTGCAGTTGGAACGCCGTCAGCAGCATCACGACCTGCTTTTTTAACGCCTTGCCATTTCAAACCGTCCTTACTAATCAATTTACTTTGTTGTGGCGCAGCTGTAACTTTGTCAGCTAACAGCTGCTTACCAAATTGCATGGCTTCTGCTTCAGCTTGTTTTCTAGCTAACTTTTCAATAATTAATGGTTTAACAGCAACCAAGGTTTTCTCAGCAGCAGGAATATGTTTGTTTACTCGCAAAACCACAACTGTATCATTATCTATCTGTATAGGATCACTATTATTACCTAACTCCAATACATCATGACTAAACGCAGCTTGAGTAATAAGTTTATTTTTAAGGTCTGGGTTATCTGCACCATGTCGAGAGAAAAGGCCTGACTCTTCTATTTTCAACTTCAGTGATTCTGCCACCGGCGTTAAAGAGTCAGGGGTCTGATAGCTTAAATCAGATAGTTTTTCTAAAATTTCTGCATATTTTGTTTGTGCGCGCTCAGCCAAGAGTTGTTCTCTAATAGCAGTCTTGGCATCAGCATAAGGATTGGTTGTTGATGCCTTATTTTCTTCATAGAACCGCTTAATATCTGCATCAGATAAATGGATGGATTTTTTAATATCTTGCATTGATAAACGTATATAAGAAACACTGATCTCTTCTGGAGCGAGGAATGAATTTTTATTTTGTTGGTAATATTTGGTTATATCTTGTTCAGAAACGTTAGATTGCTTTAAATATTTCAACGCAGGAATTTTCACGTAATCATAATCGCGCGTTTGCATATACAGTTTGACAAACTTGCTGATATCACCTGGTAAAGCAAATGACGTCCCAATCAGTGCAAAACGCTGCTGATTTAGCAACATGCCTTGACGCACTTCTTTTTGGAATGACTCTGGCGTAAAAAAGGCACCACTGAGGGCTTGTGTATAACGGTCACTGGAAAAATGACCGTCTTCCTGGAATTGAGGTATATTAACTATTGCAGCATCAGCTTGTGATGCATTGACCTCAAACCCGTTAGACCGCGCAGCTTGAACGCTAACGCTATTCACAATCATTTCATTTAATAGCTGCTGTTTAAGTTGATTTTCGCTAGCCGCTGTCATTTGTGATAAATCACGTGATTGACGCGTGCGTCGATAACTTAATTCGAAAGATTCTTTTGAAATCGGCTGTCCATTTACATCCACTTGCGCACTTGATGAATGATGTGATTGAAGGTAGTAATCAACACCAAATAACGTAAACGTTATCGCAACTAGAGTAATGACTATCCAAGCCACTAAACCTTGAATACGTTCATTTAGCTTCTGCAACATGTAATTAATTCCATTAGATCCGAGATCAAATTATAAAACAGTAAAAAACGCTTAAAAAAAACGCGCCTTTCGGCGCGCTATACTGGCGGAGTGGACGGGGTTCGAACCCGCGACCCCCGGCGTGACAGGCCGGTATTCTAACCAACTGAACTACCACTCCAATTCATGGTGGGTGCTGCAGGGATCGAACCTGCGACCCTCGCCTTGTAAGGGCGATGCTCTCCCAGCTGAGCTAAGCACCCGAAAACTATGCGCCTTGTACGGCTTCTTTCAACAACTTACCTGCTTTAAAT
>CAMDBQ010000092.1 GCA_945889365.1 Legionella genomosp. 1
TATAATCGTAAAAAAATTGCTGCAAGCAAAAAGCATCCGGTGTTGTATTTCCAACGGGTTGCAAGTCTTTCACATCACCCTGCCCCAAAGTACCAATGTATGCAGCCTTGGAACCCAGTGCGCTGTAGGCTTGTGCTAATTGATAGGCGATGGTTGTTTTACCATTGGTGCCGGTTACGCCCGTTACGGACAAAGCGCGTGTTGGGTGACCATAAAAACTACTGGCGACTGCAGCCAGTTTTGTGGCTAATTCGGGTATGGGTACAAAAATAGTTTGATGTGTGAATACAAAAGACTCGGGTAAATTAGCTGGGTCATAAGCCACGGCCACCGCACCAGCAAGAATGGCTTGTTGGCAATACAAACGCCCATCAGCAGCAGCCCCTGGATATGCAAAAAACAAGTAGCCTGGTTTTATTTGACGGCTGTCGTTATGCAGGCCAGTAATGTCGCAATCTGCTATAATAGAGCTACACCATGGAGTTAACAAATCAGCTAATTTCATCATAAGTGACCTCAAACATTATGGTATGGACTCGCGGCGCGCGCCCATAGATGTGTGCAAAAGACATCAAGACATCGGTTTGTCCGGCGCAATATCCAACGTGCGCAACGCCGCTGTCATCACTTTGGAAAACAAAGGTGACGCCACTTCCGCTCCATAGTAACCACCCTTCGTCGGCTGGTGAATAAACACAGCAACAATTAACCTGGGGTTAGAGACCGGAGCAATGCCTACAAAACTGGCAATATACTTGTGTTCTTCATACCCTTTTTTACCCGCAACGCGCGCTGTACCGGTTTTTCCAGCGACACGATAACCCGGTACATCAGCGGATTTACCTGTTCCATCATTTACCACGGCTTCTAACATAGCCAGAACTTGATTGGCTGTTTTTGGATCAATAACCTGTTGGCCTGTCACCACAGGTTGATCGGGATTATGCAATAAACTAATGGGCAATAACCGTCCTTTATTGGCAAAAATCAAATAACTTTTAGCCAGTTGCAATGCACTGGCGGACATACCATAGCCGAAACTCAACGTGGCTAAAACAAATGCATTCGCATCCGTAGTTTTGACAATACTCCCTTCGCCCTCACCTGGATATCCACTTTCAGTTCGCTGGCCTATCCCGGATCGCATCAGCATGTCAATTAATTGTTCTGGAGGACTGGTTAATACCATTTTTGTCACGCCGACATTACTGGAGTGACGCAAAACGCCAGTGACATCCAAAATACCATAACTGTGCACATCGCGTATGGTATGGCCGTTAACTATCATCCAACTGGGTCGTGTATCAATGATCGTATCCGGTGTAAAACGGCCCGTATCCAACGCACTGGCAATGCTAAAGGGCTTGATTACTGATCCGGGTTCGAAGGTATCTGTCAGTGCTTTGTTTCGATAACTATCAAGCGTGTAATGACTACGCGCATTCGGGTTAAACGACGGTGCATTAGCAATGGCAATCACCTCGCCACTTTGAGTATCTAAAACAACCACGGATCCAGATTTTGCGCCATATTTAACCAAGGTGTTTTGCAACTCATGGTAAGCAAAAAATTGAATGCGCCGGTCAATACTCAATTGCAACAAATGGCCTGGCTGTGGTTCCTTAACCATGTCAAGTTCTTCAATAATTCGACCCGCGCGATCTTTTACCACGCGTTTTTTTCCGCTATAACCAACTAACCAATGTTGATAAGCCAGTTCAAGCCCTTCAATTCCATTATCATCTATATTCGTGAATCCTAATAATTGAGCTGTGCTATCGGCTTCAGGGTAATAACGTTTGAATTCTTGCTGGAAATTAAGACCGGGGATTTTAAGTTCGGCAATTTCTTTTGACAGGATGGGATCGATTTGGCGTTTTAGGTAAACAAAATCACGGGCGTGAGCTGGGTGCACATATTTGGATAACTGCGTCGTTGGCAAGCCAAGCAATTTTGCTAACACGACCAATTGTTTTGCGTCAGGCGCAAAACCCTTTTGATTGATCCACAACGACTGCACCGGAGTACTCACGGCGAGTACGGCACCTTCTCTATCGATAATCATACCCCGAAAAGCCGGGATATCCACAACGCGCAAACTACGGGCATTGCCCTGCCCTTGTAAGAATTGACGATTCACAACCATCAAATCAAGCATGCGCCAAATGAGTACTGCCAGTATCAATATAAAAAAAAATACAATGGTTAATAACCGTGCTCGGTGAGCCGCTTTTTTCATCGTGCACGCAAAACAAAGGTTTGTTTACTAGCCGGCAATACCATATGTAATTTTTCAGCAGCCAACATTTGCACCCTTGATGGAGTCGCCAAACTGGCTTGTTCAAGCAACAATTGGCCCCATTGCAACTGCAACTGATGCGTTTGTTGTTCTGCTGATTCCAGTTGACTAAGCGCCACACGATGCACATTGGTTGTATATACCACACTCAATGCACTAACCAGCACAGCGACTAACAATGCTATTTGTAAACATAGCTGCTTTGATAGCCTCATGTTAGCCAGTTGCCCATGAAAAAAATCACCTTGACTGATACCTTTCGCTGCAGCATTCATGCTATTTTCTCTCCTATCCTAAGTACCGCACTACGGGAGCGGACGTTTTCCTTTACTTCTTTTTCATCTGGTTTAACGGCCTTACCCACTCGTTTAAAATATGTTTTAATCTCAGCCGCTCGAATCGGAACACCCAATGGGGGTTGAATACCTTGTTCCTGGTCGCGCATAAATTGCTTCACTATCCGGTCTTCCAGTGAATGAAAGCTAATCACAGACAGTCGTCCACCTACAGCTAACGCGCCTACACACTGTTTCAAACAATCGGTTAAATCCGATAGTTCCTGATTAATATGAATTCGAATGGCCTGAAACACGCGGGTAGCCGGGTGTTTATGTTTTTCCCATTTCGGATTGGCTTCCTTAACAATTTCCGCTAATACCGCTGTGGTTAAAATGGGCGACTTTTCTCGAGCACTCACAATGGCTCGCGCAATCCGTCCAGCAAATCGTTCTTCACCATATTGCTTAAATACATGCGCCATCTCATTAGCGTCGGCTTGATTAACAAAGCGTGCCGCGTCCAGCGCTTGGGTTGAATCCATGCGCATATCCAAAGGCCCTTCATGCATAAAACTAAACCCGCGTTCAGGATTATCCAATTGGGGCGAGGACACGCCTAAATCAAGTAATATGCCATTAACTTGCCCATACACACCCTGTTGTTGGGTCACTTCAGCCAAGTCAGCAAATGTTCCATGCGCAATCGTAAAGCGCGGATCATCTGAAAAATGTTGCTTGGCGTATTCAATGGCTTCTAAATCTTTATCAATCGCGATTAAACGCCCCGATTGATTCAACTGCTGCAAAATGGCTCGACTGTGTCCACCACGGCCGAATGTACCATCTACATAAGTGCCATCTGCTTTGATCGCCAAAGCGTCTATTGATTCTTTTAACAAGACCGAGCGATGTGCGGTCATAATTTAATTCCAACTATAAGGAAAACGTTTTCATTTCATCAGGCAATCCGTCTGCTCCAGATGCCTCATCTGCGAGCCATTGCTCGCGCCTGGATTGCCACAAGGCTTCATCCCAGACTTCAAATTTATTGCCCTGCCCTATCATGACTACGCGCTTGTCGAGTTGCGCATAATCGCGTAGCAGTGGAGGCAACAGCAATCGTCCGTTGTTATCCAGCTCAACATCCGTTGCATGCCCTATCAACAAACGTTGAATCCGTCGGGCTGCCGCATTAAAACTCGGCAAGCGCTGCAAATTATCTTCTATTACCTGCCATTGTTTGGCAGGATACAGCAATAAACAGGTTTCTTCGGTATCAATGGTTACAACTAGAGAGGAACCCTCTTGCGCACCCAAAGCGTCTCGATAACGCGTTGGTACGGCAAGACGGCCTTTCCCGTCAATGTTGATTGCATTAATGCCTCTAAACATAGTTTTTGTATTGTGAGAAAAACTAACCCCACAAATCTCCACTTTTTAGTTATTTTATACCACTTTCATATACTATAGAAACACATTTTCCCTGCCGTCAAGGAAAAGTGTATTTTTTTGATAAAAAAGTGTTGGAGATATCGTCATGACGGGGAGTTTGATCTTTTTATTGCCAAATTGGCGGGTTTACGACAGGGATCATTGGGTTGTATTCATTTCAGCCGCAATCCTCACACCCTGCAAAACTAAATCAGGAAGGAGGTGATCATATAAATCATGCTTATCAAATAACGATGCAAATCCACCTGTTGCCAGAACTAATACATCTTGATCAGCAAAGGCTTCTTTTTTAATCCGCTGAATTAACTCACGACAGGCACCTAACGCACCATAAAAAACGCCAGACTGAATACTTTCAATAGTAGATCGGCCAACGGCTTGATCAACTTTGACAATATCCACTGCTGGTAATTTTGCGGTATTATTGGACAACGCATCAACAGCTAAGCGTACGCCGGGTAATATCGCGCCTCCGAGATAAGCTTTTTTTGTGGTGATGGCGCAAAACGTCGTCGCTGTACCAAAATCAATGATGATTAAATTTTTTCCTGGGAAACGGTGTGTCGCTGCAATAGCATTGGCAATGCGATCCGCTCCAACATCAACTGGATTACGGTATTTGATATTCAGGCCGGTTTTAACCCCAGCTTGTAAAAAAAATGGCTCGGTAGAAAAGTATTTAATGCACGCAGCACGCAGGGAATAGTCCAGTTGCGGTACGACGGAACAAATAGCAATTGCAGTAATGGACTCCGGATCGCATTGATTCTCACGCAAAACCGACTTCAGGAAAAGACCTAATTCATCTGATGTACATGTTGAAGAGGTATGACGAAAACGAAGGCAAATTTCATCACCGGAAAATACGCCTCCATAAATATGAGAGTTACCGACATCAATAGACAGGATCATGGATTAATGCTCACTGGTAAAAGACAGCATGAAATAAGTTGAAGTCAGTCGATAAGCCGGGTTCTGTCGTGGACAATCATTCATCTGGGACAAACGTCACCGTTTGCCTCAAGCGACCTACCCGAATCCCGCACGGGCCGTGCGTTATGATCTTGCGATCACATGGATCCCTATTTGGTCTTGCTCCGAGTGGGGTTTTCCCTGCCACGCCTGTTGCCAGACGTGCGGTGCGCTCTTACCGCACCATTTCACCCTTACCGGTTAGGAACAAGTCCTGCACGGCGGTATATTTTCTGTGGCACTTTCCGTAGACTCGCGCCTCCCAGGCGTTACCTGGCACTCTGCCCTATGGAGCCCGGACTTTCCTCCCTTCGCTTGCGCAAAGAGCGATTGCCTAACCGACTTCGGGGGCGATAGTATCACACACTATACTCAGTCACAAATCAAAAAAACCGAACCAGCACGTCATCCAGAGCTTCGCTCTGGATGACGTGCTGGTTCGGTTTTTGGAATAGCGAGTAGCGTACTCATTACAAATCGCGTGAACCAATAAACTCATCATCAAAATAACGTTTGAGTTTTGTACGCAATGTACCACGGCTTACACCAAGAACGCGTGCAGCTTTTGATTGATTGTAACGGGTCATTTCCATTACAGTACGGAACAATGGTGCTTCAATTTCTTCAATAATCAATTGATATAAATTCAAGTTAACCGCTTTATTGTTTACAGCACCTAAATAACCTTTTACAGCACCAACAACTTGTTGTGCTAATGCTTCATTTTGTTGTTCCAATATTACACTCATGATTTTCTCCAGTTACATATAAATACGCTCAATCAACTTACAGGCCGAGCACCATGGGTCATATGATAACAAAGATCTCAAGTAATGTAAATATTGCATCAAAGATATTCACTTTATTATCTTTTAAGCTATCCGAGTCGCGGCTTGGATAATTCAAAAGGTTAGATTAGATGTGTTCATCGACAGTAAAGCTCTCACCACACCCGCACTGTCCGGTCTGGTTTGGGTTATTAAACACAAACTTCAGACTCACGCCTTGTTTGACGTAATCAATTTGCATTCCTTTAAGATAAGGATAACTGGCTTTATCGATGCAAATTAGACAATCATCAGTCAAAGCATGCACGACATCATTCTCTAACGGAGCCTTAACGTAATCAATTACATAGGACAAGCCCGAGCA
>CAMDBQ010000093.1 GCA_945889365.1 Legionella genomosp. 1
ATGATGATGTTTCTGGGGCTACTGGTTATTGGTTTTGTTTATGAGTGGAAGCGGGGAGCATTGGAATGGGAATGATGCCTGCTGCAGAAATGCAGAAAAGTGGTTTCGCTACAACATCAGTTGAAAAATTACTTGGCTGGGCACGCAGCGGCTCGATGTGGCCTATGACCTTTGGTCTGGCTTGTTGTGCGGTAGAAATGATGCATGTAGGTGCTGCACGTTACGATCTTGATCGGTTCGGTATTATTTTCCGTCCCAGTCCACGCCAATCTGACGTGATGATTGTTGCAGGAACGTTATGTAATAAAATGGCACCTGCACTGCGTAAAGTTTATGACCAAATGGCCGAACCAAGATGGGTTATTTCCATGGGTTCTTGTGCAAATGGCGGCGGTTATTACCATTATTCCTATTCAGTGGTTCGTGGTTGTGATCGTATTGTTCCCGTGGATGTGTACGTGCCGGGGTGCCCCCCAACAGCAGAAGCGTTGCTATACGGTATTATTCAGCTACAGAATAAGATCCGGCGCAAGGCAATAATTGAAGTCTGAGGCTACGCGATGACAAAACAAGAAAATTTAGCCGAGCAGTTACGTTATGAAATGATGGGTTCGTTCGTGTCCGTTTCGACGGCGTTTAACGAAGTGACCGCAGAATGTGAGATCAGCGCATTAAAATCAAACTTATATCAGCTGCGCGATAATAAAGCGTTTGCGTTTGATCAGCTCATTGACCTGTGTGCCGTGGATTACTTGCTGTATGGCGTCGACGATTGGGAAACTGATTCTGCGTCTGAAAATGGTTTTTCACGCGGTGTTGAGCGGCAGGAAACAAAAGCCTACGTGCTGGATAAACCACGCTTTGCTGTGGTTTATCATTTGCTATCAACAACAAAAAATCACCGATTACGGTTGAAAGTCTTTGTTGATGAAGCTCATCTGATAGTGCCTTCTGTGCATGAAATTTGGAAGGGTGCTAACTGGTTTGAACGTGAAGCCTATGATTTGTTTGGTATTTTATTTGAAGGCCATCCTGATCTGCGACGTATTTTGACTGATTATGGGTTTATTGGCCATCCATTCCGCAAAGATTTCCCGCTCAGTGGGCACGTGGAAATGCGCTATGACGCATTACTAAAGAAAGTGATTTATGAGCCAGTTGATATCGAACCTAGAATATCGGTGCCTAAAGTGATACGCGATGACAATCGCTATAATCGTTCTCTGGAAGGTACCGCATCATGATTGAATTACAAAACTACACGCTTAATTTTGGTCCACAACATCCTGCCGCTCACGGTGTTTTGCGTTTGGTGATGGAGTTGGAAGGTGAAACGATTGTTCGCGCCGATCCGCACATTGGACTCCTGCACCGCGCTACAGAAAAGCTGGTAGAAACCAAGCCTTATTTGCAAAGCATTGGATACATGGATCGACTGGATTATGTTTCCATGATGTGCAATGAACATGCTTATGTTCGCGCAATTGAAGGCTTGCTAGGTGTGGACGCTCCGCTGCGTGCGCAATATATTCGTACTATGTTTGATGAAATAACCCGAATTCTCAATCATTTATTATGGTTGGGCGCGATTGCACTGGATATCGGTGCGATGACGGTCTTTTTGTATTGCTTCCGTGAACGCGAAGATTTGATTGATTGCTATGAAGCGGTGTCTGGTGCGCGGATGCATGCCACCTATTATCGACCCGGTGGTGTTGCGCGCGATCTGCCCGATAGCATGCCACAATATAAACCGTCCAGATGGCACAATGATCGCGAAGTCGAAAAAATGAATGCTAACCGACAAGGCAGTCTGCTCGATTTTATTCAAGATTTTGCTGACCGTTTTCCAAAATGCGTTGATGAGTATGAAACGTTGCTGACCGATAATCGTATCTGGAAGCAGCGTACGGTTGATATTGGTGTTGTTTCTCCTGAAGATGCTTTGCAGTGGGGCTTTAGCGGTCCTATGTTAAGAGGTTCTGGAGTCGCTTGGGATTTGCGTAAAAAGCAGACCTATGCCGCCTATGATAAAGTGGAATTTGATATACCTGTCGGTAAAACCGGCGATTGTTATGATCGCTATCTGGTGCGCGTAGAAGAAATGCGCCAGTCTAATCGCATTATCAAGCAATGCATTACATGGCTGCGTACAAATCCCGGGCCAATAAAATTGGATGATTATAAAATTACACCGCCGTCTCGCGTGGACATGAAGCGCGATATGGAAGCCATGATTCACCATTTCAAACTGTTTACAGAAGGGTTTAGTTTGCCTCGTGGCGAAATATATAGTCCAGTTGAAGCGCCCAAAGGTGAGTTCGGAATTTACATGGTTTCTGATGGTGCAAATAAGCCCTATCGTATGAAAATCCGAGCCCCTGGATTTGCGCACTTATCCAGTTTGGATGAAATGGTTAGAGGTCATATGCTGGCAGATGCTGTTGCTATTTTGGCTAGTCAGGATATTGTATTTGGTGAAGTGGATCGGTAGTCCCTGCCAAGTTGGTATTGCTGCTTCGGTTCTAACTGCGAAGTACTACGATAATATGTCTAAAGGTTGAGAAGCATGTCTGATAGTTCAGGTAAATTGATTGATCAGTTTGTCACTGCCGCTGGCGTTCAGCGCATTGATGAGTGGATTGCCAAATATCCAGTGGATGAGAAACAATCCGCGGTGATGGAGGCGCTCATGGTAGTGCAAGGTGAGAACGGTTATTTAACTCCGGCCGCGATGGATGCGGTAGCTGAGTACTTGGATATGCCAGCGATAAGCGTTTATGAAGTTGCATCGTTTTATAGCATGTACGAATTAAAGCCTGTTGGTCGGCATTTAGTTAGCGTCTGCACCAATATTTCTTGCCTGCTTCGTGATTCGGCGGCCGTTGTCGAGCATCTGGAGAAAAAGCTGGATATCAAGCTGGGTGGAACTACTGACGACGGACGTTTCACTTTGAGATCAGTTGAGTGCTTGGGAGCATGTGTTAATGCGCCTATGATGCAAGTAGACAAAGATTATCACGAAAATCTAACGCCAGAAAAAATTGATGCGGCGTTAGTACAGTATTCGTGAGCCTAAATAGTGACAATAATGGTGGCGTATAAATAAATGCGCCCATTAAGTAATTGTCAAGCCTCGCCATTTTTACACGAGCAGCGAAGAAAAAACGGCGGGGTTTGGCGGTTCTTATTGAGAGGTTAAGCATGGTTGAGTTGAATCAAGTTTGTTATCGAACATTACATTTACCGGAACCCTGGACTCTCGCTGCCTATGAAAGCGTCGGCGGTTACAGTTCCTTGCGGCGCATTTTAAAAGAGCAAATACCGCCACAACAAATAATTGATGAATTGAAATTGTCCGCATTGCGCGGCCGCGGGGGCGCCGGCTTTCCAACCGGGCTGAAATGGAGCTTCATGAATCGAAATGCGCCCGTCCAAAAGTACGTGGTGTGTAATTCCGATGAAGGCGAGCCTGGCACGTGCAAAGATCGGGATATTTTAAGATACAATCCTCATCAATTGATTGAAGGCATGGCTATCGCGGGTTATGTCATCGGCGCCACGGTGGGTTACAATTACATTCGCGGAGAGTTTTGGAAGCCTTTTGAGCGTATTGAATCAGCCTTACGTGAAGCATATAAAGCAGGCTTTCTAGGCAAGAATATTTTAGGTTCAGGCATAGATTTCGATCTGTATAATCATCTTGGCGCTGGTGCATATATTTGTGGCGAAGAAACTGCATTACTGAATTCTCTGGAAGGCAAAAAAGGTCAGCCCCGATTTAAGCCGCCATTTCCTGCAAATTATGGTTTATACGGAAAACCTACCACGATAAATAATACAGAAACGTTTGCATCAGTTCCTGTCATCATGGAAAAAGGCGGTGACTGGTTTCTGAAATTAGGTAAGCCCAATAACGGTGGCACGAAATGCTTCAGTGTTAGCGGGCATGTGAATAACCCGGGTAATTTTGAGATCCCACTGGGCACACCTTTTAAAACATTATTGGAGTTAGCCGGTGGTATGCGTGATGGTCGGCGCATCAAAGCCGTTATCCCGGGTGGCACATCCATGCCTATTGTGCCGGGCGATGTGATGATGGGCGTGGATATGGATTATGACAGCATTCAAAAAGCAGGTTCGGGTCTTGGTTCAGGTGCCGTCATAATTATGGACGAAACAACGTGCATGGTTAATGCGCTGTATCGAATTTCAGAATTTTATATGGAAGAATCATGTGGTCAATGCACACCTTGCCGAGAAGGTACAGGTTGGCTGGTTCGTTTGCTGCATCGTATCAAGGAAGGGCATGGTGAGCGTGGCGACATAGAAAAATTAGTCAATGTAGCCAACAGCATCGAGGGTCGTACTATTTGCGCCTTGGGTGAGGCGGCAGCATGGCCTGTACAAAGTTTCGTCAAACATTTTTATCATGAGTTTGATTCGTTTATTAAGCATAATAAGGTTTAACCATGGCCATCATTGAAATCGACGGCAAAACAATTGAAGTAGAAAGCGGAAAAATGATCATTGAAGTTGCCGATGAGCAAGGCATTCATATTCCGCGGTTTTGCTACCACAAAAAACTATCGGTTGCTGCAAATTGCCGCATGTGTCTGGTTGGCGTCGAAAATAGTAAAAAAACAGTGCCTGCCTGTGCCACACCCATTACCGATGGTATGAAAGTCTTTACCAAATCAAAAGAGGCTATCCGCTCGCAAGAGGCCGTGATGGAATTTCTGCTGATCAATCACCCGCTTGACTGCCCTATTTGCGATCAAGGCGGCGAATGTGAGTTGCAAGACGTTTCGATGGGGTTTGGTAGCGATCGCTCAAATTATAATGATGCTAAACGTGCTGTTGAAAGCGATGATATTGGTCCATTAATTTCCATGGAAATGACGCGCTGTATTCATTGTACGCGTTGCGTACGCTTTGGCGATGAAGTTGCAGGCCTTCCTGAATTAGGTGGCTTGGGGCGTGGCGAAGACATGCAAATTGGAACGTATATCAAACACAGCGTGACCTCGGAAGTCTCAGGTAACGTGATTGATTTATGTCCCGTTGGCGCTCTAACATCAAAGCCATATCGGTTTACAGCCAGAGCGTGGGAAATGACCCAGCACGATGGCGTTGCCCCGCACGATTGCTTAGGCTCAAATATCTATATCCATACACGACGCAATCAGTTAATGCGTGTGGTTCCAAAAGAGCATGAATCCATTAACGAAACCTGGTTGTCCGATCGAGATCGTTTTAGCTATTTGGGCTTAAATAGCCATGCGCGCGCTACAGAACCGAAGATTAAGCGTGACGGTCAATGGGAAACCGTAGACTGGGAAACCGCATTGAAGTTTACTGCAATGGGATTAGGTCGCGTGATTAAACAGCACGGCCCAGAGCAATTCGCAGCCTTTGCGTCCCCTTCCTCAACGCTCGAAGAATTGTACTTGATGCAAAAATTTATGCGTGGTCTTGGGGTCAATAACCTGGATCATCGACTCCAACAAACCGATTTCCGCGATCAAAACACGCAAACGGTTATGCCAACCAGTTCATTGCCTTATGCTGAGCTAGAAAATCAGGCTGCAATTTTGCTGGTGGGTTGTAATGTTGACCGGGAAATACCCCTTGCCGGGGTTCGTGTACGGAAAGCGTTCACCAATGGCGGTCAAATTTATGCCATTAATCCCGTGGATTATGATTACCATTTTGACGTGGTAGGTAAAAAAATTGTTTCACCGCAAGAGATGCCATTCCAGCTGGCTAGTCTGGTTTTGGCGCTGGTTGATGATGCAAGCCGTTTGCCAGAAGCATTGCAAACATTATTAATTGGGTTAAAACCTGATAAGACAATTGTAGCCATGGCTAAAGCATTGCGCCAGCCCAACGCCGCAATAGTGACCGGCGCACTTTGCGAAAATCATCCGCAGGCCGTGCTTTTGCGGACTTTACTCCATTGGCTGGAGCAATTGAGTGGCGCGCGAATATTGCGCTTAACCAATGGGGCCAATACTGCAGGCGCAAGCTTGGCAGGAATGCTGCCTAATCGCGCTGCCGCCGGAAAAGTAATTGAGCCTGCGGGTATGGATGTGCATACAGCACTTGATGCGAAGCTCAAAGG
>CAMDBQ010000094.1 GCA_945889365.1 Legionella genomosp. 1
GTGGCGTCGAGTCCATACATTACATAGTTCAGTTCAGTACCCAATCAAGGAGAGCCTTCACTGCGTTCGGGATGACGTGGTGGAGTTAGGATGTTAGGAGAAAAATGGTGTTTGAATTAATTCCAGGACAATTGTCACTTAAGGATATACGCGAGCTTTTAGCGTCCAAAACCAAAATAAAATTGACCCTCGCTGCCTATGAGCAGATTGATAAATCATACCGAGTGGTTCAACAGGCTGTGAATCAAGATAAATCTGTGTATGGGATTAATACTGGGTTTGGGATGTTGGCCAATAAAAAAATCGCCAAAGATGATCTATGTGAGCTGCAACGACGAATTGTCTTGTCTCATGCTGCCGGTGTCGGTGCACCGCTGGGTGATGAAACCGTGAAATTGATTATGTTGCTGAAAATCAATAGCTTGGCAAGAGGCTATTCCGGCGTTTCAATCTCGTTGGTTGATCACCTTATTGCGCTATATAACGCTGAAATTTACCCCATTATTCCTGAACAAGGATCCGTTGGCGCATCTGGAGATCTGGCGCCACTGGCTCACATGTCCATGACGTTGATTGGAGAAGGGTATGCGCGCGTTCAAGGTGAGCGAATCTGTTCATCGGAGGCGTTAAAAAGTGCAAATATTAGTCAAATTATTTTAGGTGAAAAAGAGGGGCTGGCGCTATTAAATGGTACGCAGGTTTCAACGGCCATTGCCATTATTGGGCTGATAAAAACCCAGCGCAATTTCACCATCGCCACTATTGCTGGCGCGCTTACTATTGAGGCGGCGTCGGCGAGTCTTAAACCCTTTGATCCGTTTATTGCAGCATCAAAAAACAACCAGGGTCAGATCATATTTTCAGCCCTGATCAAAGAATTGTTGGACGATAGTGAAATTCAACGTGCTCATCAACCCTGCAGTCGTGTACAAGATCCCTATTCGATTCGCTGCCAACCCCAAGTCATGGGTGCAATTTGGTGCTATCTCAATGACAGCCAAATGCATTTAATCAATGAAGCCAATGCCGTATCCGATAATCCGTTGATCTGCCCTGAAACGGGTCAGATTATCTCGGGAGGTAATTTTCACGCCGAGATCACAGCGTTTAGTGCGGATCTGCTCGCCATTATTGGTGCGGAAATAGGGGCCATATCTGAACGCAGAATTGCTTTATTGCTTGATCAACATCTGAGTGGATTACCGCCATTTTTGGTTGAAAATTCAGGTCTGAATTCAGGGTTTATGTTGGCGCATGTGACGGCATCAGCATTGGCTAGCGAAAATAAAACGTATGCTCACCCTGCCTCGGTTGATAGTTTACCTACATCAGCCAATCAAGAAGATCATGTGAGTATGGCTACGTTTGCTGCTGTGAAGTTAAATAAAGTAGCGGATAATGTGTTGTATATATTAGTAATTGAAACACTGGCCGCGTGTCAGGGAATTGATTTTAGATCGCCGCTTAAAACGTCAAAAACCATGCAAGATTACTTTGATGCATTGCGTGTTAACGTGCAGTTTTACGATGAAGACCGTTATTTTGGCCATGATATTAACGAGGCTCACAAAGCAATCAATCAACCTGCATATTATGCTGCTCTGTACGAGAAATTATTCCATGCATTATGATCAATTGCTTTCAATGTTAAAAGAAGATGCCTCAAAGAAGTACGGGGATTCTGGTGCTGACGTGGCCATGTTGGAACGCCCTATTCATTTGGAAGACGAGGTGCAGGATTCAATCTTGCCACCTCAAAAAGACAGCTATGATTTGTTGATCATCAACGCCCGTGTTGTGACGATGGATCAGCATCATCGTATTTTGGAGCGGGCGAATGTTGGGATCAAAGGGGATACCATTGCGTATATATCCGCTGATACGTTGCCGATTTCGGCTCATACAATCATTGATGCAGATGAGCAAATCCTCACACCGGGATTGATTGATTGCCATACACATTTGGTTTACGCCGGTAATCGAGCGGCTGATTTTTCACAGCGGGTTAATGGGCTATCTTATACAGATATTGCTAGTCAAGGGGGTGGAATTCTCTCAACTGTGAGAGCGACTCGACGCGCCGGTCTGGAAGAGCTACTCCATATGGCTACGCAGCGCGCGATGGTAATGTTTTCACACGGTACGACAACAGTGGAAATCAAATCAGGTTACGGCCTGGATTTGAATACAGAAATAAAAATATTGACCGTAGCGCGCATGCTTGAGAAAAAACTCCCGATCAGCGTGATTCCTACCTACCTGGGTGCGCACTCCATTCCTCCTGAATACCGAAATGATCCCAATGGCTATATGGACTATATTATTTCAACGGTTCTGCCGATTGTTGCTGACAAAAAATTGGCTGTATTTGTTGATGCATTTTGCGAAACCATCGCATTTAGTACGGCACAAGTTGAGCGTTTGTTTAAAGCTGCGGTAGAACTCGGTTTTAAATTAAAATTGCATGCAGAACAATTAACTGATCAAAAAGGCGCCGTATTGGCTGCAAGCTACAGGGCCTGTTCAGTTGATCATCTTGAATATTTAGAGCCTGACGATTGCATAACATTATTAAATCATAAGACGGTAGCCGTACTCTTGCCCGGCGCGTTTTATTTCCTGAAAGAAACCAAACTTCCGCCGATTGAAGCATTGCGTAGTAATCACGTCCCTCTCGCCATCGCCACCGATTCCAACCCCGGTACCTCGCCATTTTTGACACTACCGTTGATGATGAACATGGCTTGCATATTATTTGGTTTGAGCATTCGAGATGTTTGGCGAGGCGTTACCATTAATGCGGCCAAAGCACTGGATTTGGGTGAGGAATTGGGTAGCATAGAGCTTGGGAAAAAAGCCGATTTGATTATTTGGTCCACAGATAATATGGAAGATGTGGTTTACAACCCGTCTATGAATTTTTGCAAAACGATCATTAAAGCAGGTAAGGTGATTGTGAAGTAGGGTGGGGGTTATCGGATGCAAGCAACGCACGTCGTTCGGGATGACGTGCGTTGGTCGCGGCTCGGATATTCGCTAAACATGCATATCAGAAGTACAAAGCCATTGAGTACAACCGTAACATTTTTGCGCTGTACAAACCGTGTTACCTTTATAACAATCAGGTTTCGGCTGAGTTTGATGTCCCGCATAACTGGTTGTGAGTTGTATTGCTACCAACAGTGCAAGAGCGACCAATGCTGCTTTCTTCATGATGTCCCTCCTTGAGTGAATCTGTATGTGATATCTAATGTTTAGTTCACATCACTCAGTTAGTCAAATTTGCGAACAAAAATTATCGAGACTCCATGAATTGGTTTGAATATTAATGCCTTTGATGGTGGGGTTTTTTCTCGTTTCTTGCAGATAATCGATTAATGGAACGTCCATGATGCGCTGATTGATTGATGTGGCGGCTCTAAAAATCAACGTGTCGTTTATACGAATGGCAAAGCCTAAATGCGAAACATTAAGACGGGTGCCGATTTGTTGTTCCAAATCCCAATTGGGACGAACAATTTCAATGATAGCGCCATTAGGAATTTGATTGAACAAGTATGTATTGGCTTCTCCTGTCTTGCTAAATAATGCTGTTAACGGAATGTAGGGGATGCTGGATAGGGTGCGAGGCAAATGGCTGCCTTTTTCTTTTAGAGAAGCCAGGCGTTTGGCGTGCTCTGTAGGGGATGGGTTTTTGATGCGAATAATCGTTGTTGAAAAATGCTGGTACCAACTGGGTTTGTCCACTAAAGCGTTTGCCATTTTTGCAACGGAATGCCCGTTTTTATCATGAAATGTTGTGGTAATGTCTTTTAGAAAACCCTGTTTTTGATTATTCTTGTTCCAGTCAAGGCAGGTAAAATGGTTGCGATGAATAAAAGAAACCCGGCCATCTTGATATCGAATTCGACGAATGCATTGTTTAAAGTCTGCAGGATCATGAGCCAGTGCCAGTGCCAAAACGGTATCGACATAGGTTTCACAATCAAAAGCATCTGTGCGATACAGTGGGGTGTTGTCGTAATAACCCTGTGCTCCCTCGCCTAAGGCTCCTCGAAGGTAAGGTTTCCCCATGAATTGCGCACTGAATAGCTCAATACGTGTGGGGATATCGGCGCCTGGTTTGATCATGGGGTTGTTATATAGTTGCGTGATCGTTTTATCCGCCATCGCTTGCAGGGATAGGATTACGAGGGAGCAGGTCAGAAATCGTTTGAACATGGGAGCGTTTTTCCGCTATGTTTTTTTCAATTTTACGCAGGTTTTGGTTTAGGAACAAGAACCGTTTTCTGAACGAGCGAGGACCTCCCTACGTCTGCCTATCGACGTAGGATCATTGGGGTTTGAATTGACAATAGATAAAATATGGGAATATTATGAATCACTCTCTTATACCGCAGCTGATTCAAGAGCAACAACCTATCCGGTTCCAACGCACAATGATTTAGTCAAGAACTGGGTACGCATTTAACCGGGCGTTATATCGCATTGGAGATTTATCCTTATTCATTTAACCGAAAACACAGAAGAACAACGTGGCAACATTACGGTGATGCCTGTCTGGAAATGGCTATTAGGGAGTTAATACATGCTGAATGTGATTTGGTTATCGATGATGTTTTTGGCCGTGATTGTGGGGATTATCGAAGGACGCATTGATAACGTGGTGCACGCTGTCACAGAATCTGCCAAGTTTGGTTTTGAAGTGGCGCTGGGATTGACGGCGATTATGGCATTGTGGCTTGGGATTATGGGTATTGCTTCTGCTTCAGGTTTAATTAAGCATTTGGCGCGATTACTGGGGCCGATCCTGCGCCGTTTGTTCCCTGATGTGCCGGTTAATGACCCCGCAATGGGAGCCATCGTGATGAATATTTCAGCCAATATGTTGGGGCTGGCTAATGCCGCCACGCCGTTTGGCTTGCAAGCCATGAAAGAATTGCAGCGGTTGAATACGCATGTGCATACGGCTAGTAATTCCATGTGTGCGTTTTTGGCGATTAACACCGCCAGTGTGCAATTGATTCCAGCTACAGCGATTGCATACCTTGCGGCCAATGGCAGCTTGCATCCCAGTAGTGTGATTTTTAGCTCATTGATAGCCAGCAGTGCGTCCACCATCGTGGCAATCATAGCCGTAACCCAATTGGCAAAGTTACCCATGTATAAAATCAAGGAAGCGGATAATTTATGAATGATTTTGCCAATCAATTATCGAACTGGATGTTTCTGGCTTTTGTGGTAGGCATTCCAATGTATGGCGCGGTCAAAAAAATCAATGTGTTTGATGCATTTATTGATGGTGCGAAACAAGGTTTTGATACCAGTATCAGTCTGATTCCTTACTTGATAGCCATCATGGTTGCCGTCGGTATGTTGCGTGCATCCGGGTTTTTTGAATTATTAGGGCAGTGGCTCTCACCCGTATTGAGTGCCATTGGCATGCCATCCGAATTGTTGCCGTTGGCGTTGATTCGCCCTTTTTCCGGCAGTGCGGCATCGGGCGTGATGGCTGAGTTAATCCATCAACATGGTGGGGATTCATTTATCGCTAAAACAGCGGCCACCATGATGGGCGGTACCGAAACGACGTTTTATGTGATTGCAGTGTATTTTGGTGCTGTGAACATACGCCGGACCCGTCATGCGATTCCAGCGGGATTATTAGCGGATTTGGCGGGTATCATCGCCGCTGTTTGTGTTTGCCGGTATGTGTTTGCCGGTTAATTGAACGACACCTTCGTTGATTTTCCGGTAATGCATTTAACCACTATGATGATATATTTTTAACCGGCTAGGCCATAAATGATTTTTTTGACCGTATGAGGATTTAACATCAGCATAAATGGGTTCGCCCAGAATCCCTGGATACGGCCAGGGCTGTCCCATCAAAATTGGCACCGAAGTTAATCAGTTAGCACGATCTGCGCCCTTCTCCTGTTTGGGAGCAGAAGGGCTGGGGATGAGGGTGCTCGGGTGTGGCTCGGTTTCGAGTAATGCCAGGATTTTTTCCATTACTCCCGATGTATTCTGAAAAACGTCATTGTTCCAAACCCTCAATA
>CAMDBQ010000095.1 GCA_945889365.1 Legionella genomosp. 1
TCAAAATCAGCAGTGAATGCAGCCAGGTGATGGTTAGGTGTTTAAATATCAACACTGCAAACACCACGCCAACACAACCCGCCAGACTTACAATCAGGGTTTTTTTCAAGGGGATCTTATCTTGCTGCAGGAATGCCAACGTCGTTAACGGCTGCTGCATAGCACCGGCTGTGGTCATGATGGGGAAGGCCACCAGTGGTGAGACGCCTAGTAAAAACAACACCGCTTGCACCAAAACAAACAGGCCAATTCCTACTGAGGTCAACATACCACACACAACCATTCCGCAGAAGCCTATCAGCAGTTTCCAAGACTCAAGTACCATCAAATCACCGCCGATGGGAAAGAGGTGCAGCTGACGGCAAAGCAGTAAACCGATGATCAACGTGAAACAACACATCATCGTCAAACGAATGGCTTGTTTACTCAATCGGCTAACGACACTGCCACCAATGACGCCGCCTAAACAAGTACCGACAACTAATACAAGCAACGTGGTCAGATCAACATCAATCACTTGCATGAAAAACAACGATTCAATCACGCCAGGAATGACCTGCGCGCCATTATTCATGGCAGGCAATTCTTCATCATGAAACGTACCTAACAATTTAGCCAAGGCAATATTGACCGCAAAACTACCCATACCAAGTGTGTCCGCAATGAAAGCGACAATACCGCTACCGATCAGCTTGCAATAATCGATTGTAGAAACACGCACTGCTGGTTGACGTTTCAGTTTGTAGATCATAACGCCTACACAAAACAGGCTTAAGAGTAATATGGTAATGCTGATCAGAATCATGGCCATCAGGACATCCAGGTAGTTCAAATTTAGTGCAGTTTAGCAGGAAATAGATGGAGCACGCAAGAGGCATTGTGTAAAATATGGTATATTACGCCCAGTTAACATTAAACAAGGCACTTCAATGTCACATCGCGCACGCAAACGGTTTGGACAGAATTTTCTGCAAAACCGTCAAATCATTGACAACATCATTCGCGCATTAAACCTGCAACCTGGTGATAATGTATTGGAAATTGGGCCAGGCCTTGGTGCATTAACTCAGCCATTATTACGCGTGCTTGATCACTTGACCGCGATTGAAATCGACCGCGATTTGCAAGCCCATTTAACCGAAACGTTTGGCGCGAGTGGGAAATTAACCGTGATTGGCACTGATGCGTTAACCATTGATTACAGTCAATTTGGTGAACGGCTACGGGTGATTGGAAATCTGCCGTATAATATTTCAACGCCGCTATTGTTAAAGTTGTTGCACTACGCACCCCATATTGATGATATGCATTTCATGCTACAAAAAGAAGTGGTGGATCGGATGGCCGCCAGTCCTGGCTGTAAGGCATATGGTCGGTTGAGCGTGATGTTGCAATATTATTGTGACGTCGAGCATTTATTTAACGTACCCCCTGAAGCATTTGAGCCACAGCCCAAAGTTGATTCTGCTGTTGTACGTTTGACACCGCATACCACATCTCCCTATCCTGCGGTCGAATTTGTTCATCTTGAAAAATTAGTTGCTTGCGCATTTTCGATGCGTCGTAAGACGTTGGCGAATAATTTGAAACCGGTGATCAGCGCAGCTGGATTGATTGAGTTGGGGATTGATCCGGTGATGAGGCCGGAGCAGATTAGCGTGGGTGAATATGTGGCCATAGCAACGGTAGTTAAATCGTGAACGGTTGAATCACTTCGCGCAACACGCTGGTCGCATACGATCCGGACGTCAATTGAAACGTCAAGATCAATCCACCCTCCTGCCACTGCCAAACCAAATCTTGTACTTGCAGCACATGCGCACGATACGCCCTTTCAAGTCCGTGATTTTCAAGGGCAACGCACCACGGCTCAAACCCTTGCAACGCGGTTTGCTGAAGAACTAATGCATCTGCACGGACCCGATCGTGCCCCTTGCCCCACATTAATGATGCGGGCGAAAGATCGTGGGCGTCAACTCGCGCATTAATGATGTCATCCGGCACTTCAATCGGAAAAATACTGTTTTTACCCGCCAATTGCATCACATCACCTGAGACGGCCTTATTCCAGTTATGACTCGCAACGCGCGCTGACAATATTCGATTGAATAAAAAAGACCGCGCCGCTGAATAATAAATCCCGCGCAAAAACCTGTCTTTAACCCGCAGTCCGTTCAACAACACGGCCTCGGCTTTCACCATATTCAAACCGTTATGCCCAAATCGTTGTGGTCCAAAGTAATTGGGCACGCCATCTGTTTTGATTAACTGCAAACGCCTCTCAACTGCATCACACTCACGAATCTCCCTCACAACCAGCGTAAATTGGTTGCCCTCAAGCGCACCAGTTTTTAATTTTTTCAGATGACGATCGGTTTCAAGAACCCGCCAGCCATCGCCATGCAATATATTCGCATCAGGAATGGCTTCACCTGGGCAATGCACTGACAGCCATTGTGTCGTCAATGCTTGGCGATCTTTCAATCCCGCATATGAAATGCTTTTAATCGGTTTGCCGATGCATATAGCCAGGCGATTGACCAACTCCTCGGTATTTAAACCCCGCTTTTCAATGCGAAAAAATTGATGTTCCCCTTCTCCCGACAATGCAAATCCCAAAACCTCATCGACTTTAAAGTCATCGGCTGATACTTTAAATAGGCCAGATACGTCGGGTTGTCCATAGGCAAAAGCCAGATCATTTACATCATACATAGTTACATCTCCCGTCATACGTTGTCGCCTTGGCCCAACATGATCTCCGGGTGGCACCATTGTTGGTCTACGGCGCCAACCTACATGACCGAAGCTTAATTTTGGCCTATACTAGATTGATGACATGGATTATACGCTCAAACACAGATCTCAGTCATCACCTGAGCCATCCGAGCCGCTTTCGCCACGTGCCACTGAGCCTGAACCTCGGTGAATGCGCCCTAACGGTCAAGGCTCGGATGGCTCAGGTGATGGCTAAGACACAAATAAACAGGAGGCTACCTTGTTTCATCATCATGGAAAAAAACCGAAATCATCGCATACTCGATCACTAAATGACTTGATTGCACTGACCACACCGCCACTCATCTTAGCAGAAGGTCGACGGCCTGCTCTCTTGGACAATATAATCCAATCCTCCGCCATGGATTCAGCACGATTTAATAGCCTGTGTTTGAAGTTAATCCACAACATCGTCAATCATTGTCAACGCTTGCCTGAAACAGCCAACAGTTACTATGCCTTGCCTGGTGGGTTACTCGATCATGCTCTAAATCGCACTGAAGCTGCACTGCATCTTTTTCGGCACTCTTTGGCACAAGGACATGGTGAACCCTTGTCTGAAGAGCAACAGTTATGGCTTTATGCCTTGTTTTCAGCCGCGATGTTACAGGGGATTGGCAAGCTGCAACTTGATTATCGGGTTGAGCAATTTGACGTCAATGGGCAGTTATTAAAATCATGGAATCCCCTGCTCGACACCTTAGCCTCCACTGGGAAATATTATCGCTTTGAATTTATTCAATGCAATGAAGATGATTTGCGTCGTCGCTTAAATTTATTACTGGCTCAACAATTAATGCCTGAAAGTGGTTTTGCCTGGATAGCCGGCAATCCTAACGTTTTAGCAGCATGGCTGGCTTTGCTGCATGAAGATCCCAATGCGGTCGGGATGCTAGGGGCCATTTTAGAACGCGCCGATGGCATTGCCATTCAACGTGATGTGACTGAATTTTTAGTTAGGCACACCGGCTCTGGTGGTGCACGTCAAGGCAGAATGGGCACATTTATCGATGCAGCACCCGAATCAAGCGCTGAAAAAGACCATCTGCTGGGTGCGGAATTCATCAAATGGCTTGTCGACCAGGTAGATAAAGGCCGGCTGTTTATTAATAAAGCCCCGTTAATGCTGATTCAGGCAGGCATCGTCATGTCACCTGAAACATATCAACTATTTATGCGTGACCATCCCGACGTAAGGCATTGGCAAGCGGTGCACAAAGGCTTATTGTCTTGGGGACTGCTTCGTCGCGATGAAGTAGGGAAAATGGACAAGCTTGTTTTAGATAAATTATCCGCCATTCTTCCTGAAGCAGTACAACTGCATCACCCTCAAACAAATAAAGACACCACCGTATCGGCGCTCGAACTGGTGCACAGGCAACAAGCACCTGACAATCCAGAACCACCACAACGACTCTCTTTATCCGGTGAATGGCAGGTTTTCGAAGCGATTACAACCGAACTACAATCAGGATTTTCACGTCGTGACTGATTACGCGATTGGAGATATCCAGGGCTGTTTTACTGCATTACAGCGCCTGCTGTGCCATGTGGATTTTAACGAGCGCGAAGACCGACTATGGTTTGTCGGAGATTTAGTTAATCGCGGGCCAGAATCGTTAGCGGTATTGCGATTTATTAAACAGTTGCCCATCCCACCTCGAATTACCCTGGGCAATCATGATCTGCACTTATTAAGCCAACTGTTTACTGCCCATCCCTGGCAAAATCCTGATGATACTTTGCATGAAATACTCGCAGCCCCTGACGCAGAAGAGCTTGGACACTGGTTACGTAAACAAGCGATGTTGTATCATGATCCGGAATTAAACATAGTCATGAGCCATGCGGGAATCAACCCCATGTGGGATTTACCTCAAGCAACCGCCTGTGCTCGCGAATTGGAACACGCACTGGCAGGCCCTGATTATCGCAATTTTTTAACACACATGTATGGCAATGAGCCTGATCATTGGTCGCCTGATTTAACCGGCGCGACTCGATTGCGTGTGATTTGCAATTTTTTCACCCGCATGCGGTTTTGTGATGCACAGGGCCATTTAATCTTAAACTATAAAGGCACAATAAAGAACGCACCAAGCGGTCTTTATCCTTGGTATGCCGTGCCGAATCGCCACGATATTCCAGCTGATATTATATTTGGTCATTGGGCGGCGTTAAATGGAAAATGCCCCCACCCCCGAATCCACGCTCTGGATACTGGCTGTCTATGGGGTGGGGAGCTAACGGCCCTACGCTTGCAAGATAAACAACGATTTTCAGTGCGATAGCAACATCCATAAAGTCGTGTTAGAATTGTACAAGTTTTAGATCTAGTGCCTCGTCTTGCAATTTTGGTACGTTATTGTCCTCCCCACGGAGGTGGAGATCCATCCCTGATGTGGAATATTGATCATGCTGAGCATGGATCCCCGCCTTCGCGGGGAGAACAGGATAAGGGACTGTATTTGCAGAACGGGGCACTAGTCAACTGGATTGGCGATTAACTGTGATAAAAATTTTCGGGTTTATTAGCGCCTACCTGGTTAGCGGCTGTTTATTAGCCTCATCGCCAACCACGCTTTATCGTTGGGTAGGTCATCCCTCCGAAGAAATGCAACGGGTCGATGCGGCTCATCAACGCCTGACGCATGCCGTTCAAAACCCCGAATACATGTTGGATCACTGGATTGATTTGCCCACATCCCCGACATCAACCAATGGTAAAACCCTGCACTTAAGCATCAAAGACGCGATTTTACTGGCCTTACGCTATAACCCTAATATTCAAAACGCCGAACTGGATCGCATCATTCAAATTTACCAACTACGCCTGGCGCACAACGAATTTGAATTGCAATACGCCCTTGCTGTTCAAGCCACAGCCACTAACAGTCGTTACAGTGGAATGGGAAATGGTACGACAGAAAACTACATGGCGGCACCTGAATTTGATTTAAAAAGTAAATACGGCGGGCATGCCGGGTTGAAAATGGATAACAGCGCCATGGCGATCGGCGATTACAATCCAATGCTGACCTTTTCTTATACCCAGCCCCTATTACGCGGCTTTGGTCGAACCGCCAATGAAGCCGGTTTGCTAGATGCCATTGATAACGATGCGCTAAACAAGCTGAATTTACAGCAATCCGTTATCGACCAAATAACACTGATCTCAACGGTCTATCATGCGCTGATTTTAAGTGGGAATAATTTTCAAAATCAACAACGGCAATTAACCGAGGCACATAAATCGTATGATACCAATGAGAAAAAAATCA
>CAMDBQ010000096.1 GCA_945889365.1 Legionella genomosp. 1
CTGAGGTAATGCGTATGTATTTCAGCTTTCACACGATCAAAATGCGGATAACCTTTACCTAAATTGATATGTAATAGGCCATTGCTTACCGTTGTTTTGACATCCGGCATGTTGCGTGGGTCGCCATGCAAGACAACTCGTGGATGTAAATCACCGGTATACAGCGTTATATCGATGTTGCCGTCAACTTTTACGCCGGTAAACGGTGGCGTCGCGCGCGTTTGAG
The DNA here is from genome assembly GCA_945889365.1 of Legionella genomosp. 1. Lineage (GTDB taxonomy): Bacteria > Pseudomonadota > Gammaproteobacteria > Legionellales > Legionellaceae > DDPF01. The sequence continues at coordinate 227 of CAMDBQ010000096.1, forward strand.
TGCCGTTCTGCATAATCATGCGAGCTACGGGTGCAGCAGGTGTTTCATGCAATCGCGCGCAACTGGTCAGTGATAAAATGATAAAAACGAGTGAAAACGACCGCATGAACATAATCAGCATTCCTGTCTTGCTATGATGCATCTACATTAGATGAAGTTAGTGTTTTGCGCAACAGGTTCGTTAGGATGGAGGCTCTCAAATATAGCGAGATCAAAGTCAAGTGACTCTTGGAAGGCCACCATGATTTTTTCTTTCTCAACGGGGCAGTTAGTTTGCTTGTATAGTGTATTTAATGTTGCAACTAAATCATTTGCCAGACCTACATATTCTGGATCTTTGTATGATTTGAGCCAAGCTAAATAAGGGTGATCTGGTGAGCAGCTAGTTAGATCCATTTGGAGACCTAGTTCCCGATATAACCATAAACACGGGGTAACGCGTGCTACGGCTTCTGCTAACGACCCCTCTTTTACCAGATGATCAGCGTATTCATGAAATATCATGTTTTTTGTAGTTCTTGTGGGCTGGAAAAATCCAGGTGTCGTAACTAGTTGTGTTCGAAGCTCAGGATGTTGGTCATGGATATACTGAATGTAGGCTTCATTGACTCCGGCTAACTGCTTAAATTGCTCAGCAGCAACAGGGTTGCTTGTTGCAAGAAATCGATCGCTGATGGCATTCATCGCTTGGGTATATCGTGGTAAATAAATGAATACATCCGGGCTTAAAAATGCCATGAATATTTCATGAGGCAGTGTTCCTGCATATAATTCACGATTAAATCGATGTTCCCAAATCTCCTTAAGATTACGGATACGTGAAAATGGCATGTCGACATCAACCGCTTCAATACCTTCGTTAATCATGTTATCGGTTTCCTAAAAAATAAAAGTGATCAATGGGCCCATTTCCACGGCCTATTTGGTGGCAGGCTCCAGATTTAATAGCATGGGTTAAGTATTGTTTTGCTTTATCGATGGCTGTAGCCAGTGCATATCCTTGTGCAAGATAGGAGGCAATTGCCGAGGACAAGCTACACCCTGTGCCATGTGTGTTGGTTGTATGAACACGTTCAGCATGAAACCACTGGCATTCATCTTGTTGTGTAATGTACAGCACATCAGATGACTGCTGACCGTTTAAATGCCCGCCTTTAACTAAGACGTTGATATTAAATTGTTTGCCCATATGACAGGCTGCTGATTCCATATCGGATAGGGTTTTGATGTCTGATCCTAGCAAGTGCTCGGCTTCAAATATATTGGGTGTGATGAGACTTACGGCAGGCAGTAATCTTTGTTTCAGTAGTTCAATCGTCCTCAAATCAAGCAGTACTGAGCCATCTTTAGCAATCATGACGGGATCAAAGACCACGTGATTGGGTTTTAATTTTAGTAATTCTGAGGCGATGACTTCAATAATCCGTGCATCATGTAGCATGCCAATCTTAACGGCTTTAATATCTAAATCGCTAAAAACCGAGTCCATTTGTTTGCGAACAAAATCACCAGGTACGTCCATAATCGCTTGGACGCCCTGCGTGTTTTGCGCGAGCAGGGCGGTAATAACAGACGCTGCATAGCCGCCCGTTGCAGAAATGACCTTTATGTCGGCTTGAATGCCCGCGCCACCGGATGGATCGGTTCCAGCAATGGTGACAACGCAGGGAATATTAGTTTGTTTCATAACATTTCTTCTCAGGAAAAATGGATAGTGCATCTAGAAAATGCGGTTTAAATGAACCTGGGCCACTTGCTTTTCCAGCAGCAATTTCGCCACAAACACCATAAAAGTTAACCGCCGCAGAGACCGCTTCATAGCGATTATCATGTACGGCATCAAATGCACTGACTACGGCTGACAGCAAACACCCAGAGCCTGTGATCATGGGCATTAGCGGTGAGCCACGTTCAGATAACTGAACTTGACTGGCATCGATAACGGCATCTGTTGGCCCGCTGATAGCCACGACCAGCTCATAGTGCGAGGCTAAAGATTGGCCGCTTTCAATGGCATATTGGGTTGCAATGCTGGCATCAACCCCTTTAGTGTGATGACCGGTACCGGATAACGCCATGATCTCACTGGCATTGCCCCGTATGATGGAAAAATTAAAACATTCCAGCAGATCAAGGCAGGTTTGGGTGCGATACGGGCTTGCACCGGCACCCACTGGGTCTAGGGTAATGGGTTTTCCTAATCGATTGGCGGCGTGACAAACGGTTTCGCATAGATCAATAAACGCATCGTCCAAGGTACCTATATTAATCACAACCCCATTTGAAATCTTGAGTAAATCATCCATTTCTTGTTTGGCTAATGTCATGATGGGTGAGGCACCTAAACAAAGCAGACCATTGGCAATAAAGTCCATCGTGACGTGATTGGTAATATTGAGAATAAGAGGGTTACTATTTTTTATCCGGGTAACCAGGTTATTAATTTGTGTATACATGACAGCCTCCTCGATTGATTTCTTTAATTAATTCAGATGCTGCTAATTCAGGTTGAGCATGATCATGAATCGCGCTGATCACAGCGGCGCCATTTGCGCCGTGAGCCATGACATCGCGAATATTACTGATACTCATTCCGCCAATAGCGATAACTGGATGTTTGGATTGTTGTGCGATGGTTTTTAATCCAGCCAGCCCCCAGATCGTTTTACAGTTTAGCTTGGTTTTACTCGGAAATATGGCACTTGCAGCGATGTAATCAATGCAATTTAATTGATTGGCTTGTTCAAGCTGTTCGAAGGTTTCAATCGACAGTCCAATGATTTTATCAGGCCCCAGGATTTGGCGAGCTTCAAGTGGTGATAAATCAGTTTGACCCAAGTGCACACCATCGGCATCGATTTCTTTTGCAAGAGCGACATTGTCGTTAATCATCAGTGGAATGTGTAAAGGACGAAGCAAGGATAATAATGCAATGGCCGTATCGCGAATCATTCCGAGCGGTTGGGTTTTATTACGCAGCTGGATAGACGTGACGCCGCCCTTAATTGCTTGTTGAATAAATAGCTCATAACTCGAAAATGTGTGGTGCTCTGGATGGGTCACGAGACAAAGTTTTAAGCTAGATAAATGCATTCTGTTCCTTCTAAACAATAGTTAGAGAGGTAACATCATGATTGTTCGTACGAACAAGCAAACGTCACTCTCCCTCCGCAGGCATTACCCAGTGCAGGTTATAAGGGTGTTTCTCAGCTTTGATATATCAAAGCACCCCTGGCGATTTAGGCCGTAATCTTAATCATCATGATGATTAATGTCAACAATGTATAAAATACAAGAGCATGGTAATATCTCATTTGATACCCTGATGGTGAATGCCTTATGTTTTCTGAGCGAATCCTGCCTTATCAAGAACAGTCCTATGGTTCGGGTCTACTCTGGTTAACCAGAACGAACTGCTTTGTTTATCAATCCATGATGATCGTATTGTTATCGTTGACTGCTTTTGCTACCAATTACTTTGTTTATCAGTATCCGGGAAATGTCTATCTGCCTTCGGCGAACCTTGTAGCCGGGCTCAGATTACCGCTGATATATGCAGGATTTTACCTGTTGTATGGTCAAACTGGAAAAATGACTCAAATTACTAAGGAAGTAGTCTATTTTTTGGGGGTAGTCGTGTTGATTGGGTTTGCAACCAATGCGGCTCAATACACCCCATTTCCAACCATTGATCATCACATCTTGGCCGTCGAGTCTTTATTAAAGATTCATACATCAGAAATCCTCATCTGGACGCATTCACATCCACTCATCAAGTTTTGTTTGGAAGTCGTTTATGCCTCGCTTCAACATCAGTTGTATTTAATCCCCCTCGTTGTCATTGCGATCGGACGCACAGATTTAATCCGGGAACATTACTTTCTTTTGGTTACAACCACATTAATCGGATTTACGTTTTATTATTTTTTTCCAACAATGGCACCCGCCAGCGTCATTAACAGCCCTTATTTCAACGAATCACAGCATGCAACCCATATCAAATTTTATCAGCTCCATCATCATATTCAACCTGAGACCATCGACGGTGGATTGATTGCATTGCCTTCTTTCCATGTGATTTGGGCTTGGCTTTGTTTATATTTATTGCGTGGATGGCCGATTGCTTTTGGGCTGTTATTGCCTGTCAATCTATTGGTCACTGTATCGTGTGTATTATTGGGATGGCATTATTTTATGGATATATTGGGCGCTGTTGCGGTGATTATATTTGCGCATTGTTTGTATGGATTTACAGGATTAACGGTTCCACATCAGGATTAATCTGCGGCAGATCATTACGCTTGGATTTATTAGACGATTTCAGAGGTCGATAGCCCTTAACGGCACGCCATAATTCATCACCACGCCAAGTCGATTGGCGTTTTTGGCTATACAGCGCTTGTGATAAAAGATTAATTTGCTGTTTCAATGCAATGTCGTGAATCAGATTATTTAACTGGCTTAAATTGAATAACGTAGCTTCCGGCCATTGCATACTTCCCCAGTTAAGTAACGCTAGATGTGTCTCTACAGGATTATTTGTAGCGCACGTCGTGCGCAACCGCGTAAGTGCGGAGCGTACAGTGTGTTTGGTTTCAACACGTCGATGTCTAAACCACCACCACAAAACGAGGGTCATTAGCCAGGCCATGGCAAATGCAGCTGCTACCCACCAGGCTAGTTGATGGGTTTGATTGTTTGGTGCGGTTTTAACGGGTTGTGGTGTGGTGATGGTTTGATGTGCCTGCTCAGGAGCCGCTGTTGGTGCGCCTGTAACTGTGATTTGACGCGCGGGCAATGTCGCTATGTCCTGCGAACCTGTAATCGTATTAAACCAGGGTAATTTGATAGAGGGGATACTCATCTGTCCCGATTGGGTTAAGACGTACGTTACTTTTATGGTGCTGATGCCAATTAATTCTTGCTGTCTGAGTGTATTCTTCGTTTCTGACTTTTCCGGGTATACGCTAAATTGCTCGTTATCAGTAAATTCGAGCGTAGGCAACAATTCTGCGGGCATTCCTTCCGCTTGCAGTGTGATTGTGCGCACTACTGCATCGCCTTTTGCAACGTTTGCAAGAGCTGGGTTATAGACTTCGGTTAATATGATGCGCTTTGCAGGAAGCCACTGTTGATTGGCATTTTTTGCAGGAATGGGTTTTATGTTGAGAGACGTCGCAGGACCGCTTACATGAATACGTCTGGGAACTGCGCCATAAACCACGGCATTGAATGCCGGTGGAATAATCTCTACTTTGCCACTTTTTTGTGAGTATATAGCGTATTGTTGTTCATCAACGGCATACTCCATGCCATTCATGGTTGTTTGATAACGACGACCATCACCTAACGGAATCAATAACGCGTCTTCAACGTGAGGGGGTTGGTATGCTGCATTCATCAATGGCTTGCGACTGTATAATTTTACCGTATAAATCACTTGTTCATTGATAAAGGGAGCGGACTGACTCACATCAGCGTGTAACATTACAGCATCATCTTCAGTCGGTTTAGCGGGGTTGTCAGCTGCTGTTGCCTGCGCACTGGTTGTAATGTTCACTTGACCAGGCCGACTATATTGTTGACCCAGTTGAATGGCAGGAATCGTTATGACACCGGGGCGTTTGGCCGTTAACAGGACAATCCACTGGCTTTCAGATTTGGCCACACCATTCGACGCGGTGTAAGATGTGCTGTGCTCAGTACCAATGATGGTGAAATCTTTCTCTAATGGCGTGACATCAGGCACACCCGCCGAGGACGGTCCATCCAGTGTCAAGGTTAGGTGAATGGTGTCATCCATGCTTGCT
>CAMDBQ010000097.1 GCA_945889365.1 Legionella genomosp. 1
CGGAAGGTTTTTTAAGTGCAGTTCAATGTGCAAGCGGGCAGGATAGAACAGGAACCGCAATTGAAAAAACCACTCAGGATTGGATGAAGTCGGTTTATGCCAGAAGAGGACTAAATACAAATAATATTGAAGAGATGCGCGCGCAAGGAGGGAATGCCGCAGAAATCACTACTCATCATGTCCATGGTTCACCCGGGATGAAAAAAGAATCACAAGCTGGTATGACGTTTGGTCAATCAGCCAATGATCAATTTTATCTCGATAGTGCCAATACCAATAAGAAAAATAAGGTAGGGAACGTTAGGTTTTTAGAAGAGCCAAGTCTAAAAGCACGTCAAGAATATGATAATCAATTAAAAGATTGTAAGGCTGCTTTATCCTCATTTGCACCAGAGTCGTCAGATAGTCATAACCGATTTATGCTTGAGAGTAAAAATCTAATAAGCTATGTAGAATCAGCAGGGATCCAAACCCAGAAACCTACTGCAAAAAACATATCTGAATTAACACAAGTATTGCGTTCTACAACTAAATCGATAAACGAGGTTAACGATCCTCAAAAGACAGTGGAAAATGTGAGGCATATGGCTAATATTTCACAGAATGTTTCTGGAAAAAGCTCCATTTGGAAGAGTATCGCCAAAAGTTTATTGCTTGTTGGATGTGCTGCGTTAGTGTGTGTTGGGGTGTTAGCTGTAATTCCAACATCCGGGGCCAGTTTACTTTTGACTGCGGCTGGAATGGGTGGACTGATCGCTGCTGGTGCTTATGCCTGTAGAGACAAAGATCTTTCGAAACAAGTATCTAATTTTAAATCGGCACTAAGTGATATGCACAAAGAAACACAAGAGGAACTGGATAAACGGTCAGGGCCACTTTGTAGTGGACCCGGAAAATGAGACAGTGTACTAGACTTCAAATATACCTAGTATTCAGGACAGCTCACGGAAAAATTCATTGACAGGCAACAGGAGGGACGTATTGTAGCGAATAGCCTTAAAAACTATGCCGATCAACCCAATGTAGTCGCGCTGGCGCTGCCACGTGGCTGAGTTCCTGTTGCCTATAAAGTTGCAACGGCACTATCCATTCCTCTTGATGTTTTTATCGTCAGAAAATTAGGTGTGCCGGGGCATGAGGAGCTTGCCATGGGGGCGATCGCTTCAGGCGGGACGGTGCTGGTCAATGATTCGATTATAAGACAGCTCCGGCTGCAACCGTCGTCGATCGATGCTGCTATTCAGTCAGAACAGGAAGAACTGGTGAGACGAGAACAGGTATACCGTGGCAATCGACCCTTTCCAGACCTTTTGGATAAAACCATTATGATTAGGGAGCGTTTAAACCATGAAAAAATTTTCTGACGATACCGAACACACCATCCCCAGAGGCGATATCGAAAGGATACAGAAAAAAGTCCTTTCGTCAGAATATCGGCGCCCATCGAGTAATGATTAATCTACCGTCCAACATGCTGAAGAGCCTGATTAAATCGTTCGCCATTCAGCGATTGCGATTGACAAGGGTATTTATTTGTAATCCCCAACAAAGCCACTTGTGAAACCGTCATTTTGTTTTTATCACTGTCTTGACTAGATATCTCACGATAGGTTTGCTGTATTAAATTATTCAAGTCTTCAGCAGACAAGAGGGTATTCCCTGGAAGACAATACAAGGGCTTTCCCGAGCTCGTAGCTGTTTCATTAGCAAGAGCCAGGCTCTCGGCAATGCTTTCACTCGTTAACGCCAGTATATTGCGTGCTGAGCGTGCCCAGGCTTGTGATTGAGGATCAGCTTTCATTTCCATTTGCGGGATGTTATTGACGATATTCATGTAATGATCAATTGTATCTGCAAAAGCTGTGGCTGATGACACCATTAATAAAAAAATAATACGCCTCATGCTGATTTCCTTAACGCTGTAACATCTCATGCGGAGCTATCCAATGGAATTTGAAGGCTAAGAATAGAAAAAAAAACAATCCTAAGGATAGCGCGATTCGCCAAGCTAATGCCTTGACGGTGCGATCCTTGTTTCCTTTGTCACGCACAAGAAACACCAGGCTACTAAACAGTGCGCCGAGAATAATCAGCATAACAATAACAATGATGGTTTTAGCTAACATAATTTATGCTCTGAAAAATAACTATTGGATAAGTATAAACGATTTTTTAAAGCACTGTATATGCATACTTTCAGTAACCGAATAGACCATAAATGGTGCTCTAAATGCTGTGGGTAACATAGCATTTAACTCGATAGTAAGCCGTGTACAAGTAAGCCCTTAATTTAACCTTCTTTTTTATACTACATATATACCCGTTTTAAACAGGCTTTACTAACAACATAAAAACGCCGTAATGCAATGATAGTTAATGCAAATAAAGGACAATCTACAGATTTTTCAATGCTTATAATAAGTAATAAATTAAATATTTAACTTATTATACTTATAGACAGAGAACGTTTGTTTGCTCATAAGTACCTACCCCATGTCGTTTGTTCTGGCTAATTAAGAAATATTCAATAAAACTCTAATTTCGTGCAGACTCGCTAACGGTCGCAGCTCAGCTATTTAAAAAGTAACGTTTATTCCTGTGAATAACTAAGGAATGAATACCACTAAAAGCCGTGTACAAGTCGGCTGAAAAATTACCCCCTACGATCTTCAAGCCATGTATACCGGTTTTAAACAGACTTTCCTAACAGGATAAAATCGTTGTAACTAATTGATTGTGAACACGTATACAAGAGTAACCACAGAATTTTCATCCCTTATAACAAGTAATAAATTACTTATTTAACTAATTATATTTATTAGCAAACAAAATTGAACGATACTTCAAGGCAGTTAGAAAGACATCGGAAATAAGTTTGACAGATGACGAAAAGTTCCCTATCATTGCCAACTCTAAAAAATTATTTACAGGTTCATCATGAAACGTACCTTCCAACCCAGTAATCTCAAAATGAAACGTGACCACGGTTTTCGTGCTCGTATGGCAACCCGTTCAGGTCGTTTGGTTATCAAACGCCGTCGTGCCAAGGGCCGTAAGCGTTTAGCTGCTTAAGTGAACTGCTTTGATAAAACACGAAGGCTGCTTAAAAAAAGCGATTATGATCAAGTGTTTGCTCAAGCAAAAAAAATAGTAACCCCTGAATTTATTATTTTGTATCGTGATAACGAGATAGGCCATTCCCGGATTGGGTTGGCCTTATCAAAAAAAATGATAGCGAAAGCACATGACCGCAATCGGGTCAAACGCATATTGCGCGAGGCATTCAGAACGGATAAGCGTCTTCCATCCGTGGATATTGTTATGTTGGCCAGGCCAGGTGTTGGTAAAGTGCCTAATTCGATAATCAATGCTAAATTGGGTACCGCATGGAACAAATTATCAGCTTCATACGAAAATTGATTTGCGTTCCAATCAAAATTTATCAATATCTGCTCAGTCCACTGCTCATGCCTTGTTGTCGTTTTTATCCTAGTTGTTCACAATACGCCCTTAATGCTATCAACCAATGTGGTGTTGCCAAGGGTTTATGGTTAGCGAGTCGCCGTTTGTTACGCTGCCACCCGTGGGCCGATGGTGGTTATGATCCTGTTTTACCTAATGAAGAGAAGCTTTAATGGATAATCGTCGTCTTGTTTTATATGCAGTTTTAGCGCTGGTTACCTATTCTTTGTGGACAGCTTGGCAAGTTGATTACCCGCCAGTTGTACCCCAGCATCGTAGCTCACTAGAGCCCAGTGTTCCTTCTGCAGCAAATACTACCGATCCTTTGTTGCCTGAGATGTCTGAAACCAAACCGGCTATACAGCCGACAATTAAGTCTGCAAAATCTATTCAAGTTAAAACAGACGTTTTGGATTTGGCGATTGATTTGCAGGACGGTGATATTGTTCAGGCACAATTATTGGATTATCCAGCAAGCGTTGCAGAAAAAAGCAAACCGTTTATGTTGCTACAAAACAATGCTGGCGAACGTTATGTTGCTGATAGCAGTTTATTTGTGGTTGATGAACAAAAAGTGCGCCCGGTTGATATTGCTTACAGCACAGACCGGGATCACTACCAGATACCATCAGATCAAAATGAATGGGTGGTTACTCTGCATGGAAAAAGCACAGATGGTTTGGAAATTAAAAAAGAATTTGTATTTACCAAAGGCAGCTACTTGATTACTGTTCGGTATGTTGTTGCTAATGAAGGTGACAAGGTATGGAAAGGGTATATGAATACCCAACTGTTACGCGCTTCACCTAAAGAAGACAGCACAAGCATGTTCCATCCCGGTTCTTACACTGGCGCCTCATACTCCAAGCCTGGTCAGTCTCGTTACAAAAAAATAGGGTTTAAAGACATGACCAAATCTAATCTGGATTTGGATGTTGACGGTGGCTGGATTGCCATGCAACAGCATTATTTCCTTACGGCATGGATTCCCGTTGCTGATAGTAAAAGCCGGTTTTATACCCGTGCTGCAGATGGTGATTACACAATAGGTTCTGTTAGTCAGCCTATGATGTTGGCTCCGACGCAACAAAAAGAAGTGAGTTCGCGTTTATATTTAGGACCTGAAATTACCGGCACACTTAAAGCCATCGCACCAGGGCTGGATTTAACCGTTGATTATGGATGGTTGTGGTTTATTGCGGCTCTATTGTTTTCCTTGATGAAAGCCATTTACTCGGTTGTTGGTAACTGGGGATGGTCTATTGTGTTAGTTACCGTGTTGATTAAATTGGCATTTTATCGCTTGTCCGCCACCAGTTATAAATCCATGGCTGGCATGCGTAAATTGCAGCCGAAATTACTGGAATTGCGCGAGCGTTATGGTGATGACAAGGCAAAAATCAGCCAGGCAACAATGGAAATGTACCGTCAGGAAAAAGTAAATCCTTTGGGAGGGTGTTTGCCTATCCTTGTTCAAATTCCTGTGTTTATTGCCCTGTATTCGGTGTTGTTGGCAAGTGTTGAGCTTAGGCAAGCCCCGTTTATGTTATGGATAACCGATTTGGCGGCATCTGATCCATGGCATGTGTTGCCTGTGATCATGGGGCTGACCATGCTTGTACAACAAAAATTGAATCCTGCACCACCGGATCCAATGCAGGCCAAGATCATGATGTTTTTACCGGTTCTGTTTACAGGGCTGTTCTGGAGCTTCCCAGCTGGCTTGGTGTTGTATTGGGTTGTTAATAATACGTTGTCGATTGCGCAGCAATGGTATATCACACGCAAATATAGTGATGATAAACCGGTTGCTCCTGCTAGGCCGACTAAGAAATTAACTGTTGTAAAATAATGGATACCGATACGATTGTAGCCATTGCTACCCCGCCTGGTCGAGGCGGGGTAGGTATTATTCGTGTCTCAGGTCCTCTTTCTTGCTCGATTGCTGAAACAGCTACTCAAAACACATCCATCATCCCGCGCACAGCTCATTTTCGGGTCTTTTACGGCCATGATGCTGAATTAATTGATCAAGGTGTTCTTCTTTTTTTTAAAGCCCCTCATTCGTTTACGGGTGAAGATGTCGTTGAGTTTCAAGTTCACGGTGCGCCAGTTGTGCTTGATTGCTTAGTAAAAGAATGTGTATTGTTAGGCGCACGCCTTGCCCGGCCGGGTGAATTTTCTGAACGCGCTTTTCTTAATAATAAAATTGATTTAACTCAAGCTGAAGCGATTGCGGATCTTATTCATGCTAGTTCACAAACGGCTGCTCGTATGGCGGTTCGATCTTTACAAGGTGATTTTTCTAAAAAAATAAATGAACTTAATGAGCAACTGATTCATCTGCGCTTATATGTGGAAGCTGCGATTGATTTTCCTGAGGAAGAAATTGATTTTCTTAATGATGGGAAAATAACGTCTATGTTGACAAAAGCACGGGATGATCTTGCATTAATTCGTGCTAGTGCGAATCAAGGTGCGATGTTGCGTGAAGGCCTATCGGTTGTCATTGCCGGACGTCCCAACGCTGGAAAGTCTACCTTAATCAATGCATTGTC
>CAMDBQ010000098.1 GCA_945889365.1 Legionella genomosp. 1
CCCGTCAGCGATTGATCTGAAAAGAGTTTAATGCACATCCATGCCCCTAGGTAATACAACAGCATGGAGAGCGTTGCTCCTACCGGCGCTATTAAAATCAGAGACAGCAATGAATGCGTTGTATGCAGAACATATGACATTAAAATCAATCCGGGTAAAAAGGAAAGGTAATGCATCGCGCCTGCAAAAATAAAACAAAAATAATGAATCACGCCATAAAAAAATGTTTTTCTGACCGCGCTGCTCTCTACCTTCTTATCCTGCATGATGTGATCAGCCGGGAGTGGGGTCTCCCGAGCAGGCGAGCCGCCATAAAACGCATGAGCCGGTATTTCATCGCCTGAAGAAACCATGGTCATATGATCCAATCCAGCAAAATCATGAATGACCGTAGAATGACTGATGACGCTTCGTGCACCAATAAAACAAGACTGCCCGATGCGAATGGGCCCTATATTGAGCCACCCATCTTCCACTTGATAACCTAACATACGCACATCGTAGCCAATGGAGCTAGAATTCCCAATGGTTAACAGATCAGGCACTCCAATGGACCCTGTTCCTACATAACAATAGGCACCTATTTTCGCTCCTAGTAGGCGATAATAAATATTAATTAAAGGCGTACCGATGAAGTGCTTGGAAGGGAAAATCAAATGACTCAAGCGATCTACCAGCCACCAGCGAAAATAAAACCAGCCCCATAATTTATACTGCCCTGGTTTTACGCGGCCTAACAGAAGCCATTTTAAACATACGATGAACGCCATAGACACCAGCGGAAGGCCTAAAAACAGGCCCAGCGTCAATCCGGCCGATTGCATTGAAAAAAAGTGCCCGCCCGATTCCAACGCGTTATAGCAAAGCACAATCAATAAGAATTGCCATGCTTCGATTGCGTAGTGAAATAAACAGCCGAAAAATTGCCCGATGCCACACAATGCATAGCCTAAGGTAGAGACGTGATACGTTTCTTTTTTCTCAGCGACTGCAGAGGGTTTCTCCGTGTTTTCTGCCATTTTTTGGGCCAATTGTCTAATCGTTGGATGACTATATAAGTCCAACATGGATATCGTTGCAAACGCTCGCTGCTGTCGCAACAAGGAAACTGCTTTAGCGGCTAGTAAAGAGTGCCCGCCTAAATCATAGAAAAAATCAGCATTCACACCGATTGAATTGTTTTTAAACACAGATTGGAATACTTGAGCGATGTCTTTTTCTAATGCAGTAATGGGTGGCGCATCGTCCGTATCCTGCTGAATCCGTGTGGGCTTCGGCAGTGCTTTTCGATTTACTTTCCCACTGGACAATACCGGAAATGCCTCCATCATATCGAACGACGCAGGAACCATATGATGGGGTAGTTTTTGTCGCAAAAAATTCTTGAAATCGGATACATCAAACGACTTGTTTTTCTGCACAATAAGATAGGCCGCTAACTCAGGGTGGTCTAATGCGTTATGTAATGTGACCACTGCCGACTGGATGGCAGGATAAGTCATCATCACCGCCTCAATTTCACCCAGCTCAACACGAAACCCTCGGATTTTCACTTGATCATCAACACGGCCTAGAAACAGGATGTCTCCATCTTCGTTGATGCAGGCTAAATCACCCGTGCGATAAAGACGGTTACCGGCTTCAGGGTGATTTACAAATTTCATAGCCGTCAGATCTTGGCGATTCACATACCCACGCGCAAGCCCCGCGCCTCCAATGCATAACTCACCAGGAACGCCATCATCCACGGGCTGCAACTGTTCATCAAGAATTGAAACAGTGTAGCCAGGCAACGGTTTTCCCAAGGTAACGGGCAAATCTGGATGACATTCCGCATACGTTGCAATGACAGTGGCTTCAGTGGGGCCGTAAGTATTCAATATTCGCAAGCCAGGCCGGCTATTTTGTTGAATCAATCCAGGCAAGCAGGCTTCTCCACCTAAAATAAGCAACCGTAACCCAGGAATATGGAAGGCATCCAACGTAGATAGCAACGTCGGCACCGTGGAAAAAACAGTGGTCTTGCTCTCAGTTAAAAACGAAACAAGCCCTATGCCCGAACGCACCTCTTTTGATGTGCATGCAACCAGCGTCGCTCCATTGGCAAAGGCCATCCATAGCTCTTCTAGTGAGGCATCAAACGCCAGAGAAAATCCTTGATACACTTTATCAGAAGGCGCCATGTCATACAGACGGCTCGCCGTAGTCACGTAGTGACAGATGCTCCGGTGCGTGATTTCAACCCCTTTGGGCTTTCCGGACGAGCCTGATGTGTAAATGATATAACACAACTGATCTTCATGATGAGTCAATAATACAGGACGATGTTCGGATTCCATCGAAATAATATCATCGAGTGGGTTAAGAACAATTGCATTTGAAAACTGAATATCTTGACGTGCATGCTGTGCTGAGGACGTGATGATGGCGTGACAAGAAATATCTTCGAGAATAGTGTTAATGCGTTCAGCGGGGTATTCAACCTCAATAGGAATGTAAGCCGCGCCCGTTTTTAGTACGGCCAAAAGCGCGACGTAGACCTCGATTGAACGATCTAACAAAATACAAACCAATGTATTCGCGCCTACACCTTGGCGGATTAAATAATGAGCCAACTGATTGGCGCGTTGATCCAACCGTTGGTAACTGAAAGCCACTTGATCGCATTCCACCGCTATATTATTGGGATGTGTATCAACTGCACGCTCAAACAATTGAACCAGGGTTTTAGGCGCTCCGGCCAGAGGGCTATCCATCTTCGTTTGTCCTTTAACGATAAGCGCGTGTCGTTCATTTTATGTTATTTAAAACAGTATGTAAACGTGCAGCAGCTTGGTGTGCGAAACAATTAGGAACTGAACGGGAGTGTAAGCAATCGCAAGAGATCTATTGCGCTAATCACGAGATCAAATGCAAAACAGGAATCTAGTGCTATAATACTTAGTAATCATAAAAGAAAGGAGAGCCGTTATGATGAAGACAATACTTTTCATCCTCTTTGCAGCTATTTCATTGGGGATACACTCGCAAGCGTTTTCTTGTGGTTATGCTCAAAATGGGTGCGAAACGGATAAAAATTGCTGTCCCAACTGTACGTGTGATTCCAGCAGTCATAAATGTGGTGGACAAAACTGTTCAGGTCCATAGAAATATCAGCGATGCAAAAAACAACCTATGCGCGGGTCTAGGGCAGGGCTAGATCCGCTTCTACCTTGTCTTGTTAATAGCAGTGGAGCTCAGTTCATCTGAGTTAGCTACGCGCAAAATCCAATAAGAAAGTGAAACGAAAAAAACCAGCATTTTTCAATTTTTTCAATATAATCCGATGGATTTTGATTGCGGGATTAACCAGACTGCAACGAACAACTGAGCGATCCGCCGTTATATGGTTTGTGTCATATCAAACCTGCCGTCTAGCCTCTAACACATTCGGTATCTGACCTAATCGACTTAATAGCCCTGAAAGGCTATTTAACCCATCCACCTCGATCGTCAAGGTAATATAGTTTATATTATCATGCCGGTTGATTTGTGTCTGTAGCGCAAATACATGGGCTTTTTCATGGGATAGCAACGAGGTGATGTCACGTAGTAAATGTGGGCGATCAAATGCTTTGATCACGATATCAACCACGTAATGATCGCGCGTGGTGCTGCCCCAGCTGACTTGCAAAAAACGTTCGCGTTCTTTTTCGCTGGAATACAGAATATTTGGACAATCCTGGCGATGCACAGAGACCCCGCGCCCGAGAGTGATATACCCGATAACGTCATCACCCGGTAACGGCTGGCAACACCGAGCCATATGGGTCAATAGATTACCTACGCCTTCAATTTGTAAATCACTGCCTGATGTTACTTCGGGTTTAGTATGCGATTTAACCCGTTTCTTAATGGCTTGATCAATGGTGCCAGCAGGCGATAAACGCTGCAAAATTTGACTTAGTTTTACATCGCCTCGTCCTAGCGCTGCAAGCAAATTATCGAGTGTTTTAAACTTTAAAGCCTGAACCACATCATCCATGCGCTCAGATTTTATGCCTAGATTTTTTAATTCTTTATCCAATATTTCACGGCCTTCAGCAGCATTTTTATCGTAATCTTGCTGGTTAAACCAATGCAATACTTTAGCTTTAGCCCGTGATGTTTTCAAATAATTTAAATGCGAATTAATCCAATCACGGGAAGGTCTGGCTTCTTTTCCAGTTAATATGTCAACTTTATCACCGGTTTTTAATGCATAGGTCAACGGGACAATACTGCCATTCACTTTAGTTCCGCGGCATCGATGCCCCATATCTGTGTGCACATGGTAGGCAAAATCAAGGGCTGTGGCTCCCGTAGGCAAATCAAGCACGTCACCGTCAGGGGTAAATACATACACTCGGTCTTCAAGAAAGCCTGACTCGATTGTCACGGATGCTTCTTTATTAGTCGCCATTTCGCGATGCCAAGCCAATACTTCACGCAACCATTCTATTTTACGTTCATGGCTCGCTTTGTGTTTAACGCGGCCCTCTTTATATTTCCAATGCGCAGCCACGCCCATTTCAGACTGTTCATGCATTTGAAACGTACGAATTTGCACTTCAAATACACGCCCTTCAGGACTTTCTACTGCTGTATGGAGCGATTGATAACCATTGGATTTAGGGTTGGCAATATAATCATCAAATTCAGTGGGAACTTGCTTCCATAAGCGGTGCACTAAATCCAATAGCTGGTAACACACCTCGTTCGAATCAACCAATATCCGCACAGCCGTTGCATCATAAATTTCATCGAGCGCGACATTTTTGCGCTTCATCTTTTTATAAATACTATGAATGTGCTTGGATCGACCATATACCGCAAAATGATCCATTCCCATACGTTTCATTTGTTGACTTAATTCATCAACTATCAAATTAACGAAACGATCTCGGTCCAAACGTTTGGCTCGCAGCCCTTTGGCTATGGCTTTGTAATCATCTGGATGCAAGTAACGAAAGGCTAAATCTTCCATTTCCCATTTGATTGCACCAATCCCCAGTCGATGGGCTAACGGGGCGTAAATTTCCATTGCTTCTGTGGCAATTTTTCGGCTGAGTGCTGGTGGCAAAGGAGCCAACGCACGCAAAACGCAGAGACGTTCGGCCAGTTTAATGAGTACAACACGTACATCATCAACCATGGCGATCAGCATTTTACGAACATTATCAATTTGATTTTTATTTTGTGGGTAGGCGCTAAATGCATGTATGTTATGCATCGCACTCATTTTCTCTACGCCTTTAACCAGCCTGGCAATAGGGCTACCTAACTGCTCTTCAACATCTTCAAGGGATAATTCCGCGTAATGTACACTTTCAAAGATAATAGCAGAAGCCAGCGTTTCTTGATCCACTTCCAAATCAGCCAATACATCGGCCATGGAAAGGCCTTGCTGTAAGCAAGACTGCCCTGTCTCGGTTGCGTGATCTTGACCGGCTAATTGACTGAGTTTGCAAGCGCTACGGATCATATCCAAATCCTGGAAATATCCTTTGCTGCCTACATGATCCAACCATTGTTGAACATCAATGCTGCCATCCAATTGTAAGGGAGTCCCTTCTTTAACTTTGACCATATCCAAAATCCTTTTACCAACTATCCATCCATTGCACAACATTGTCTTCTTCGCGACGATTGATGTAGGAGTACGCGACGCGAGCCCCTACTATCATTTATCTCTTTACAAACAATGCAATAGACTCTACATGAGATGTATGCGGAAACATATCCATTACGCCCGCTGACATCATGCGATACCCGTGTTGATTAACCAAAATATCAGCATCTCGCGCAAACGTAGCTGGATTACAAGATACATACACAATACGCTCTGGGTAAATTTTATCAATTTGCTTAACCACGTCCATAGCACCCAAACGAGCTGGATCTAACAAAATTTTATTAAATTTATGATGCAAAAGACCAGTCAGAGCAGTTTCATCTTCTAAGTTAGCACAGAAAAACTC
>CAMDBQ010000099.1 GCA_945889365.1 Legionella genomosp. 1
GACCGTGGGCACCGCGAAAGAAATGAGTAATGGTATGCCGTGATGTCTCATCTGGTATAAACCGTACGGCAATACCCATGACAATACCTAAAAATAATACGCTTATAACCTGATTATCAAGAAACGGCGAAACAATTGTGGTCGGAATAAGATGGGCTATATGCTGAAAATAACTCACGCCAGCAGCCCCTTGCTCCGTCGCATTGGTGGCTAAATTCGTAGATACAGCGACCATGCCGGGCTGGATAAGCATATATAACAGGCAGCTAATGCCTGCTGCTACCAAGGTCGTTCCCAGCGTATAACACATCGTCCGGCGCCAAATTGTGCGCATGAGGCCATCTGATCTGTAATTGGAGAGGGTGACAATAATGGATAAAGCAATAATGGGTAAGCTAATGCATTTGAATATACGAATAAATACGTCTGCAATAAACAATCCAAATGACGTTAAAAACGAGATATCTGACATACCGCACACTACGCCCAACAAAATCATCACTGCGTATAGAAATGGTGTGCTAAGCAAAAATTTTGTTTTTTTTGTAGCGTGCTGTGCGAACATGTGGGTGCCTTTTATTCAATTAATCGAAAATTTTATCATGCATCGTATTTGTGTCAAGTAAAACTTTGATTGTTCGCCAACTGACAACCCCCTGATGAATCCTAATCGCCGTTAATTGACAAATATCAGTCTCAGCGGGCTTTGCCATCCGCAGCTGCAGGACTACATGGGGTGCTTGCGTTTTAACAAGCGTAACCAACCAGTGATGGCTTCCAAGCGGTATTGCTCCACTAGCCATCTGCAAACAAGGATACAAGCCTAAGTCTTCCACTACATAAGTATATTGAGCAAACTTGCATCCTTGATGAGCCCCCACCCATTCCACCAATTGATTAGGATTTTTATCTCGGACCAGACAAGCAGATTGTGTTAGATCCAGTTTAGTTATGATATGTTCCATTTCAGACAATTGCTGATGATTCATCACAACTTGATTACCTGATCTAATATATAAATAAATGCTCTGCATTAGGGATAGCACTAGCAAAGCCAAGATCACAATCATCATCATGGCGGTTAACAGCACAATCCCTGTCTGACGATGATTCATGGTGATCTGACCCTGGTTACAAGCTCTAACGTACGGCCACCATTCAAACCTAAACGGTTTTGCACAAGCGTGTTTTTAGATTCCCTTACTCCAGCTGACATGGTTTTAACAAGCGATGTTAACTCATCCGTATGCTCACGTTGATAAAACAAACCACCTTGCGGTCTTACAAAAAATCGCTCCTGCACCCATTCACCGATATAAATGGGTGGTTGATATGTAAACGCCAGCGGTTTTTCAAGCGTAATTTGCTGACCATTGACCTCACGAAGTCGATGGATCTCTGCATGGTAACAATCGGCAATCAGAATGGGGTGTGAAACGTGAAGCGTTTTCTTGTGAGTTATCAACAGATGCGTTGGACTTGATATATCCGTCACCACGTCAAAATAAGGACTCATGCGATTGATTCGTAAGTCCTTGTGACTCACATTAATTGCCATGACAGGCTCACCTCCCTCTCGATGATCCACTATATTTAAACGATCAAGATTAAGGCAAGGCGTAAACCCCGCCTGACGGATACTATCGCGCATAAAATCAGATGCCAGTTGCAGCTCCATCGCCTCATCCAAAGCCGTTTGCAGATGGTTATACTGTCGTTTCATGCTGATATAGTGATTCATCAATGCCGTCATGAGAAGACTTGCCAGTAACAGACTAATCATTATTTCAGGCAATCCAGCGCCTTGTTGATTATTCATTTTGTTCCGCAATATTATCCGATTGTAGTAATGCATTCATGCGAACATGGGCTTGATTAAACAGTTGACTAACGTGCCATTGTTGCGTTAACAAGGCTAGTGAGGTGGTGGTTACCAACAGTAACGACACCAATACCTCGATTAATGAAAAACCGTCTGATGAGTTCATTTTAATTCCCTGGGCTGGACTGTTGAGGCAAGCTTACAGCGAATTTATTTCTAAATACAATAAAAATAAAATTAACCCTAGTTGCATTTTGCAAAACAATCTCGCAATATGATGTTGTAGTAATAAAAACCAAGGAGAAACACATGAAAAAGAAGGAACTGATTGCCGCGATAAGCAAAGCGTCAGGCATGGCCAAAAATGAATCGGAAGTTGCATTGAATGCCGTTATTAGCTGCATTAGCGATTTACTCGGTAGAGGCGACTCTATCGTATTACCTGGATTTGCAAGTTTGAAAGTTAAAGAACGTGCAGCGCGAACAGGTCGCAACCCATCTACTGGAAAACCTATTAATATTGCTGCAAGCAAAATTGTAAGCTTTAAAACCGGATCAAAATTAAAAGAAGCCATCAATTCCTAAGGTCTGTTTAAAGCAGCTTAATCGTCCCGCGGCTTATCCGCGGGATTTTTTTTGCGCAGAACATAAATTATTTTTCAAATCGCCTTGCATATGTACAAATTGCCTGCTAGATTTAACACATGGCTTCTAAGGACAGGGGTCGTACGAAAGGGATTTTGATTCAGAAGGAACTGAACTTCAAGGACGAAACGCAGGGCCAATTACCCTGCGTGATTGTACCAGCCAGGGCTTCTGCCCTGGTTTTTTTTAGGCTAAATAACTTGAATGTGATAAGTAGTTACGATCAGGATAATAAGCAAACACCACTGACCCGCCTTTGATTGTATTGATTACCGGTTTAGCCAGGGTTTTGGCAATAGACGGACAACCCCAACTACGACCTGCATGACCCGATTTGCGAATGTAATCCGGTTCAACATACCATGCGCCATGAATTACTACACGACGATTATAGGCATTGTCATTAAAGCCCTTTTCCAAACCTTGCAAATTTAATGAGTAACCATTTGAACCCATATAGGTATCACGCGTTACAAATGTACCCAAACTGGTTTGCTTGCTGGATGATACATTGGAAAAGTGGCTCGGCGTAGTTGCGCCTGAATTTTGACCATGAGCAACATAGGTATTATATAAAAGGCGAGCGCGATTCACATCGAAAACCCACATACGCGGTCTTGATGAAGGCAATGAGTAATCGATAACCGTCAGCACTGGTTTTTTAACTGATCCACGGCGGGATGCTTTGTGATAGGCAGATAACGCAAGTTTAAGAACGCGTTTATTAAGTTGGGGTGCCTTTTGCCCTAAATGTTTAACTTCAGAATTAACATCCTTTGAGGAATTTGCAAAACTCGTTGAGCTGGATGCTACGTTGGTGGCCAATATTGCCATTGTAATTAAGGTAAAAATTATATTCATAAATCTCCAGTCTTCTCGTTACTTTTGCACTGCGTATCGGTGCAGAAAGCGGCTATTATATTAACAAATCTAGCGTTTGTAAAATCACTATGACCCGTTATTGCCCAATACTGGAAAACATTAATCATATCATAATGTTATCTCAAGTTAAAGCATCCGAAACAGGGACCATAATTGACCATATGGTAAACACCAGTGCGATTCGTTCCGCATATTACCACAAAATAAGATCAAAATATACACACATTTAATTAAATTAGTTCTATTTAGGGGCTTTAGTTGATGGATTTTATCAGTAAATTGGGCTATTATTGGTGTTTATCACACCATTAATCTGTGGTTTGACTGAGATCACATTTATTTGGAGGTCATTATGCTTGACAAACTATCTCTCAACACACCACAAGGGTTGCGCGCAATCATCAATGATGCATACCGAATGGACGAATTACGCAGCGTTACCACACTGATTGAACAAGCCGCGCTGACCGACGACCAAATAACCAATGTACGTACTTTAGCAACGCGTTTGGTTGAACAAGTTAGAGCAGAGCGTAAAAAAACCACCGGAATTGACTCATTCTTAACTGAATATGCACTATCGAGTAATGAAGGTATTGCATTAATGTGTTTGGCTGAAGCACTTTTACGCGTGCCAGACAATGCCACCATCGACAGTTTAATTAAAGATAAGCTTTCCAATGCGGATTGGGCATCTCATAGTGGTCAAAGCGATTCTTTTTTTGTTAATGCAACCACATGGGCGCTAATGTTAACCGGCAAAGTCTTGGCTCCAGAAAAAGCCGAATCGGTGTTAAGCAAAGCGTTGATGACACTGCTTAACCGCGGTGGTGAAGGCGTTGTGCGCAAATCAGTTGATAAAGCAATGCGCATCATGAGCAAGCAATTCGTCACCGGACGCACAATAAATGAAGCGTTGGAACGTGCAAAGAAAAAAGAAGCCATTGGCTATCGCTATTCCTATGACATGTTAGGTGAAGCAGCCCTAACCGCTCACGATGCTGAGCGTTATTTCAAAGCCTACACCAAAGCCATCGAGGCCATTGGCGCGAGTGCGTCAACCGATGCTAATGTGTATCAAAAACCAGGTATATCCATTAAACTATCCGCTTTGCATCCGCGGTACAATGAAAGCCAGCATGAGCGTGTACTAAAAGAATTGACACCCAAACTGTTGTTTCTGGCCCAATTAGCCAAAAAATTTGATATTGGGTTGACTGTGGATGCAGAAGAATCTGAGCGTCTTGATATATCACTGGATGTGATTGAACGTGTATTTAACGATGATAGCCTATCAGGTTGGAATGGTTTTGGACTGGCCGTGCAATCCTATCAAAAGCGTGCATTTTATCTTTTGGATTGGTTGGCTGATCTGGCTCGTGGCAAAAGCCGCCGTATCATGGTGCGCTTGATCAAAGGCGCGTATTGGGACAGTGAGATCAAAAAAACTCAAATGCAGGGTCTATCTGATTATCCAGTCTTTACTCGTAAAGTATTTACAGACGTGTCTTTTCAAGCTTGCGCTAAAAAATTGCTGACCATGACCGATGCGATATACCCACAATTTGCGACGCATAATGCCTATTCTGTCGCTCTAATTTTAGGATTGGTCGGTGATTATCGAGATTTTGAATTCCAGTGCCTGCATGGCATGGGCAATGAATTGTATGATCAAATCGTTCCAGCCAATCTTTATGGTATACCTTGTCGTATCTATGCGCCCGTGGGAAGCCATGAAGATTTACTTCCCTATCTGGTACGCCGATTATTGGAGAATGGCGCTAACTCATCCTTTGTAAATCGAATTGTGGATGATAAAGCGCCGATCAGTGAACTGGTCGAAGATCCAGTGAGCAAGGCTAAGCACTTATTAGGTAAAATCAATCAAAACATCCCCCTGCCCGCTTCGGCCTTTCTTCCTGAACGTAAAAATTCACCAGGCATTGATCTGACCGATCGCGCCACGGTTGCATCATTGCAGGTAGATTTCAAGATCATGGAACCTTTTCACTGGCAAGCCACACCGATCTTAGCGAACAACCAAACTAAAAATCAGGATGTGGGAAACATTACCTCGCCTCAACAGCCAGATCAGATCATCGGCCAGGTTACTGAAGCCGTCTCTGATGATATAGAATGGGCATTAACTCAAGCGACCCAAACATTCACCACATGGAGTAAAACACCCGTCAGCGAGCGCACAGCCTGTTTGGAACGCTTTGCTTGCCTGCTTGAAGAGAGCATGCCGACCTGTCTTGCCATGACCTGCCTCGAAGCCGGTAAAACCTGGAATGATGGCGTTGGTGAGGTGCGCGAAGCCATTGATTTTTGCCGTTACTATGCAGCCCAAGCTGAAAAATTGATGACAAAACCCATTAAATTGCACGGTTATACAGGTGAGCTAAACGAAATGACGCTGCATGCGCGTGGTGTAGTCCTGTGTATTAGTCCTTGGAATTTTCCGCTGGCCATTTTTACAGGCCAAGTGGTTGCGGCACTGGTAACCGGCAATTGTGTCATTGCCAAACCGGCTGAACAAACACCCTTAATCGCGCACTTTGCTGTGGAATTAATGCTCAAAGCCGGTTTTCCTGCTGGTACAATCCAACTATTACCCGGGCGCGGTGA
>CAMDBQ010000100.1 GCA_945889365.1 Legionella genomosp. 1
GTGTTCTTTCTTGCAAATACCGGCCCATTTTTTGTGCTAGGAATGATCACGAACTGACCTTTTTTTACTGAATCGGATTTCAGTTGATTAAGCTCTTTAATGAGATTAATCGTCGTGTGATATCGTTGTGCAATGATATTCAGATTATCTCCCGCACTGACTTGATGACGTGTCCAGCTAACACGCTGATCTTCTGGGAAATTAGCTAGATTTCGGTTGAAATTTTCAACACGATTGGCAGGGATTAAAAGTTTATAAGGGCGATATGGCGCTGTTGCCCAGCGATTATAACCGGGATTAAGCTTAATCAGATCATGATAAGAAATGCCTGCCAGTTTAGCAGCATGACTTAAGTCAATTTGGCTACCAATATTGACCTCTTCAAAATAAGGCGTATGCGGGATATCAGGGAGCTCGACTTTATAGCGTTGTGGATTTTGAATGATCTCAGCTAGGGCTAACAGGCGTGGGATATACGCCTTGGTTTCAGTTGGAACAGGTAGTGACCAAAAGTGAATTTTCCCCGTTTGACCACTATTTTTAATAATGCGTGCCATGGTTCCTTCGCCAGAATCATATGCTGCAAAGGCCAGAATCCAGTTCCCGTTAAAAAACTTATTTAAATAGACCAAATAATTAAGTGCTGCATCAGTTGCTGGGCGAATACTACGTCGGCCATCAAACCACCAATCTTGTTTCAATCCCAAATCAGTTCCTGTGCCCGGCATCAGTTGCCATAAACCTGCCGCACCCGCACCAGAATATGCGAATGGATCATATGAACTTTCTATCATTGGAATTAGTGCGATTTCACCGGGTATGTGGCGTTTTTTGAGTTCCGTAATGATGTGGTACATATACGGCTCGGATTGAGCCAATTTTTGCAGATAGCTTGGGTGCGCGATTAGCCAGCGCAGCTGGTTTTGAACTTCTGGTTGGGTTGCTTCATGGTTTAGCGTAAATTGTTGACGCAAAACATCCCAGACATTAGGTGTTGTCTGGGACATGGCAGTCTGGGTATATATCAGGCCGGATAACATTAGGGACGTCAATATTCTTAATTTAAATTTCAATGCAACGGCCGGATTAAAAAACAAGGATGATGCAGTCTACTAAAAAAATCATGAAGAATAAACCCCTGCTGATTTTTTTTTAGTCTAAACGGTATGTGATTAGCTAAAGCGCTCGTTTTGATCACTGGGTTGCTTCTTGATTGTTTCCATTAGATAAGACGAAACCCCGGGATTGAAAACTTTTCGTAATGCTTGCAATATAAGTTTCAACTCCTCAGGCAGCACATAAGGTGGGTTTATAATCCATAAACCACAACCGGTCATCCCCGGTTTTTCCGTTCCCGTCATATAAAATTCCACTTGTAAGCTATTTTCAGCGCCAATATTTGTCAACCCTCTAATTAACTGTTGATGCAATTTGTTATCAACCAAAGGATACCAGAGACAATACACGCCCGTAGAAAACCGTTGATAAGCTGCTTTTAATGCGAGAGGGATCTGACGGTATTCAGATTTGATTTCATAAGATGGATCAAGAAAGATCAAGCCACGTCGCTCAGGTGGCGGTAACAGGGCAGCCAGATTCTCCATACCATCCTTTTCGCTATAAAAAACACGTTTTTCCCGTTTGGGCAGTTGACTCAAAAATTCAAATTCACCGGAATGCAATTCGCTAAAAAATAGCCTGTCCTGGTCACGTAACGCTTGAATAGCCAATTCCGGTGATCCAGGGTAATAACGAAGTGCTTCGCCTATATTTAATTGCTGAATGGCTTTCAGGTAGGGCGAAAATACCGCAGGTAATTGTTTGCGTTGTGGCCAGAGGGTTTCTATTCCCGCAATTGATTCACCTGTTTTTAATGCTTGAGGGCCTTTTAAATCGTACGTTCCGCGCCCCGAGTGAGTCTCAAGATACAGCATTGGTTTATTTTTTTGTGTCATGTATTGAAACAAACGGGACAAGACCGCGTGTTTGACTACATCGGCAAAATTGCCGGCATGGTAACCATGTTGATAACTAAGCATGTGGTATGACCTAAATTGAGTAAAGTGGGAGTATAACAGGTAATGAAAATATATTTTATGCAGAAACGCACATTTTAAATAATTGAACTATACTTTTCACGAGGCAGGGAATCTTTGGAGACAATTATGAGCTTACATAGAAACTATGATGATGTACGGTCTTTTTTTGATATGAGTCAGGATGACGATAAAGAAGAATTGTCACACAAAAAGCATGTGCGACAAATGCTTGAAAACCGACTTGAGCAAAAAAGGCTAAAGGAAGAGCTCGAGTATTTTGACGGTGAACTAGATGCAGAGTTTGATTGGGATCATTTCGATAAATGAGTTGCCGCAAACAACGTGTTTTGTAGCAGCATGCAGATCGTCATAGGGCCTGCGCCGCCAGGAACGGGCGTTATCCAGGACACCTTTGATTTGGCTTTGGCAAAATCCACATCCCCGTGAACTGTGCCATCATGCCGACGATGCATGCCGATATCAACCAGAATTTGTCCAGGCTGCAGCCAATCAGTATTGATTACATTGGATTTGCCAGTAGCAATCACAAGAATTTCTGCCATACGAACATGACGTTCCAGTTCGCGTGTTGCGCTATGGCATAAGGTCACCGTCGCCTTGGCAAGAAGAAATTCCAACGCCATGGGTCGACCTACGATGTTTGACGCACCAATCACAACAGCATGCTTACCCTCTATAGGCAGCTGATAATAATTCAGAAGCTTCATCACGCCATAAGGAGTGCAGGGTCGTAGTTGGGGGTCGCCTTGTGCAAGGCATCCAAGATTGTAAGGATGAAACCCGTCAACATCTTTATTTGGGCTAATACGCTCAATAATTTCGCGGGTGTTAATATGCTTGGGCAATGGCAGTTGAACAAGAATCCCATCTATATCTGAGGCATTATTTAGTGTATCAATCAGTGATAACAGCTCGGTTTCGGTCGTTTCTATCGGAAGATTGTAAGCAGATGATTTAAATCCTGCCTCAAGACAAGCTTTGCGTTTGTGATTAACATAGATGGTTGACGCAGGCTCTTCGCCCACCAGCACAACGGCAAGTCCTGGCTCACGACGGCCTTGTTTGATGAGTGTCGCAACATCATGTTTGATATGATTTCTGATTTCAGCTGCGACGGCTTTACCGTCAAGAATCGAGGCAACCATATTGTTTTCTCATCCCTTTTTCGTGGATTTTTTATCCGAAACTCCGGCAAGATTGCCTTCTTCATATAATTTTAATCGGGCAAGCAAGGTGCCTGCATTGGCTTTGAACGAAACACTTTCACGCGCAGAGATGGGAGATGAACGAGGTAACTCGATCGTTGTTGGATTTCTCGGACTGTGGTTAACATGAAATTCATAGTGGCAGTGAGGCCCCGTTGCCAATCCTGTCTGACCAACATAGCCAATGACTTGACCGCGCTTTACGCGATCACCTCTGGACAGGCCTTTCTGAAATTTGAGTAGGTGGCCATAGATAGATGAATAGGTTTTATTGTGTGCAACCTTAACCATATTTCCATAATCATTCTGCCGACCAATAATTTGAACGTGCCCATCACCGGTAGCATGGATAGGCGTACCAATTGGAGCAGCTAAGTCAACGCCTTTATGAGGCCTGCTATAACCTAAAACAGGGTGCTTTCTCGATAAACTGAACGTTGAGCTAATATGGCTGAATTTAATCGGATAGCGTGAAAATGCTTTTTTCAGGCTGACTCCCTGTGGGGTGTAATAATCAACATCACCTGCCGCATTCTGATGGCGAATGGCCTGGTGCACTTTTCCACGGTTGGTGTATGTGACGGCAAGAATCTCACCGACATTGACCAATTTGTCATCAACATAAAAGGCATTATAAAGAATGCTAAATTGATCGCCTGCGCGTATATCTTTAGCAA
This sequence comes from Legionella genomosp. 1, assembly GCA_945889365.1. GTDB lineage: Bacteria > Pseudomonadota > Gammaproteobacteria > Legionellales > Legionellaceae > DDPF01. Next base: position 3,943 of record CAMDBQ010000100.1, read on the forward strand.
AATCAATTTCCCAGTTGAAAATCTCGGACATCTGCTGAACGAGCTTATAAGGAAGATTTAATCGTTGAGCGGTTCCATACAGAGAACCCCTAACCGTTGCTGTCAAGAGTTGCTGATGCCTATCCATTTCACGTGAATTAACTTTGCTTATATATTGGTTGTCTTTGCGATACACGACTAAAATCTGAGTGGCATTGACAGGAATAACCATTTTCTCCAAGATTTGATCATGGATCAAAAACTGAATTTTTTGGTTTGGCTTGATGCCTGATAAGTTTTTAGAATAAGCGTTACCATTAACAATCGTGAGCAACGTCTGCTGACTAAGTCCTACTTGCTTGAATACGCTACCCAGCGAGTCGCCTGGTCGCGTTGTTATAATCTTCCAATCATTATCCTTCGCAGCTTGCGCAAGCTCATCTTGGGGTTCATTTAGCTCGGGTAATGTTAATAATTGATTGGTGTAGTGTGTCTTCTTATTATGTAAAAACGCTTTTAAAAGTATACAAAATAAAATCAAAGCAGCAACTACAGCAATGAGTGCTAGTAATCTTGATGGCTTTACTGATTTAATTCCTGAGACACTGAGTCGTTGATGCATTTTTAGCCTTTACTGCGATTATCTTAAAAATATTGTTACACTAGGCTATTCTATCCTAGCTCGAACAATTTATCCGGGCTAAGATACCTGTTGCAAGTAGTTAGGTCAATCATTAAAAAGGGTTTTGCTGTTATGAATGATAAAGAAATTGTGTTTAATGAATTAATTCGCGGTTGTGAAGAGGTTTTACTCGAACATGAGCTGGTTAAAAAATTACAAAAGGGTAAGCCATTAAGAATTAAGGCAGGATTTGACCCCACAGCACCAGATCTACATTTGGGGCATACCGTACTGCTTAATAAATTACGCCAGTTTCAGCAGTTTGGCCATGAGGTTATATTTTTGATAGGGGATTTTACCGGAATGATTGGTGATCCTACAGGAAAAAACATAACACGCAGCCCACTCAGTAAGGAACAGGTGCTAGAGAATGCTAAAACCTATCAAGAGCAAGTATTTAAAATTTTGGATCCTGCAAAAACAACCATAGCATTCAATTCAGACTGGCTGGGACGTATGGATGCCGCTGGTTTATGCGGACTTGCTTCAATGCACACTGTAGCCAGAATGTTGGAGCGTGATGATTTTCGCAAACGCTATACAACGGGTCAACCCATTGCAATCAATGAATTCCTATACCCACTTCTTCAAGGTTATGACTCAGTGGAATTAAAAGCTGATGTTGAACTGGGTGGAACAGATCAGAAGTTTAACTTATTAATGGGACGTGAATTACAAAAACATTATGGTCACGAACCACAAATTGTGATGATGACACCTATTATAGAGGGATTAGATGGTGTTAAGAAAATGTCCAAGTCATTAGACAACTATATAGGTATCAATGAACCAGCTGAAATGATGTTTGGAAAGCTCATGTCAGTATCGGATGATTTGATGTGGCGTTATATTGATATATTGAGCTTTAAAACAGGTCTTGAGATTGCAGAAATCAAGCAAGCAGTCGCCGATGGCAAAAATCCCCGCGATGTTAAAGTCGATTTTGCCAAAGAAATCGTAGCGCGCTTTCACAACGCTGAGTTAGCGGAATCAGCTTACATAGCATTCACCGAGCGCTTTCAAAAAAAGATAGTGCCAGAGAACCTGGAGCTACAAACACTCATTTGTGATCCTGCAACCAATGTTGCCCAACTATTAAAGTTGGCTGGTTTGACAAAAAGCACGTCTGATTCTATTCGTTTGATTAAGCAGGGCGGGGTAAAAGTAGATGGTGAGAAAATTACAGACGGCGGGATATGCCTTCAAATCAAACACACTTACATTATTCAGGTCGGAAAGCAGCGTTTGGCCAAGATCTTCCTGCAAGCAGTCGATTAATTCATAAATAAATGTAAAAAGTATTTGACATGCTGCGCCAGATGAGTAGAATACGCAGCACGCCTTCGGGGCGACGTTCATTAA
>CAMDBQ010000101.1 GCA_945889365.1 Legionella genomosp. 1
TTGAAAGAAGCTATGTGTATTTGGGAGTCGGTCCGACTACTGTCCAAACAAAGACCTTAATTGAGAATATCACCGGTTTTGAGAGCGCCGCAGTTATCCCCACCACTCCCACCGGAATCGGCCTAGGCGGAGGGAGGGAACTCCTTAATTTGTCACTATGCTGAGCTGTGTTATCCACTATATCTTTGTCACAGGCAGGAGATCCCTCGCTTCGCTGGGGATGACGTAGGGAGTTAATCTGATTCTTTAACAATCGACTCTGCCGCCGCTACTTTGGCTTGCTTTTTTTGTTGCTTTTTTTCTTGCTGAGCCTGATAGAATTTTTCTATGGAGAGCACCTCATCCGGTTGTAACTTTGAGAATCGCTTGTTATAGAGTGTTTCAATATATTTAGGCAGCGGCTCTTTCCAGTCGGCTTGATTGGGGTTATTAAGCCGATCGAATTTTGTCGGATTGAGTCCCATTTCGCGAGCCATTTGGATATGCTTATGTGACAAATGATGTTTCTTGCGAACATCAACCCACATTTGCAGTTTTTCTGGAAGTTTTTTATTCGTCATATATCGCCATGTGAAAAATGTTTAGCCGTTGGCGCGGATGATACCAAATTTTGAGCAAATTGGATAGGGGGACAAGATGTGGAACACTCCCTAAAGGTCGCAGCTCGGATGATCGCGGAAATCATAAGTTTAAATACCCTCAACCAATTTTTTTACCAACCCTGGTCCTTCATAAATCAAGCCTGTATAAACTTGCAACAACGATGCACCTGCTGTCAATTTTTCACGGGCAACGTCAGGACTTGCAATGCCGCCGACGCCAATTAATGTCACGGCATCTCCCACGACTTGTTTTAATACGCGTAAACATTGTGTGGATCGCTCGACTAAAGGCTGACCACTTAATCCGCCCAGCTCATTAGCATGCGTTAATTTTTGCACGGACTCACGGGCACAGGTTGTATTGGTAGCGATAACACCATCAACCCCATAAGAGACAATCACGTCTGCCATTTTTTTAAGGGTTTCATCGTCTTCATCAGGTGATAATTTAACAACCAACGGCACATAACGCTGGTGTTCGTCGGCTAACGCCAATTGTTCTTCCCGAAGTTGACTCAGCAAGTCACTAAAATAGTCTCCACGCTGTAACTGTCTCAAATCCGGTGTGTTGGGTGATGAAATATTGAGGGTGACATAAGAGGCTCGAGTATACACTTTACGTAAACAATACACGTAGTCATCCACTGCCAGATTAAGCGGGGTATCTTTATTTTTACCTACGTTGACACCCAATATCCCCTGATACTGCGCTTTATTGATATTAGCTAGCAGTGCATCAACGCCATGGTTATTAAATCCCATACGATTAATGATCGCGTTTGCTTGTGGCAAACGAAACAAACGCGGCTTGGGATTACCGACTTGCGGTTGTGGTGTTACTGTGCCTAGCTCAATATGAGAAAATCCAAGCTTGGCTAGTGCATCGAGATGTTCCCCGTTTTTATCCAGGCCAGCCGCCAATCCAACTGCGTGAGGGAACGCCAGTCCCATGGCGTGCACACCCTTGCCTGTAGGACGACTAAACAAACATGAGGGCATGTAATGCAATGCTGATAACGTTAATTCATGTGCTACTTCAGGATCTAGAGAAAATAAAACCGGACGGATTAACGAATACATTAAATAATGCTCCATTTTACGTAGGTTAGGCCTTGGCCCAACCTACGTTTAAATCGATAGCATATCACACTCAAATTATTTACTAAAAACTAACACTTCGAAATTTGCATATTCTAAATGAGCAAACTAATATCTATACTATAGATGGTACGTCTTGCTCAGCTAACGCTTAACTGACAGGAAGCTTGATTCAAGGCACGGTGTGCATACTTAACTTATGTTAAGGAGCCTAAAATGCCTGATGCGGCTCCCACTTTGTAATCCGGAACTGCTGCAAGACTGCCGTCCATACTATACTTTAACATGTTGTAAAATATTGAAATAATCCCTTGGGAAATGATATACTTCGTGCATTATAATGTTTCACGAGGTTCTTATGCGAAAATCACTCCACCTCATGCTCGCCATCACCCTGATTTGTTCAATCAATCAAGTACACGCATCGAGTATAAAAGCGAAAATGCCCGTCTTAAATGATTCAACCATTACATCAAATATTACAGCCCAATTTGAAAAAAAACCCAATTTAACGCCCTCCAAAATCACGATCTTAACTCAACAAGGCGTGGTCAAATTAAGTGGCGAAGTCAAAGACAAACAAACGTTGATTGATGCCTTCTGGCTTGCAAGAACAACCAAAGGCGTTAAACTGGTTGACGTCGATGATTTGGAAATTAAACGCATTAATACTACGTTAAGCGACGCATACATTACCGCCAAGGTTGAAACGGCAGTACTGAAGGCCAAAATATTGGATGATGAATCCATTCCCTTGGTCGGCATTAATGCCACAACTGCCAATGGCATTGTTACCTTGACTGGCGAAGTTAAAAAAAATAAATCGATTTCTGCAATATTAAAACGTGCCAATGCAGTTCGGGGCGTGAAAAAAATTATTTCAAGTTTATCGGTTAAAGGTATGACGGATAGTACGCCAAAATCATAATAAAATAGTTCGCAAGGACGACCCCCATAAGGATATATCATGTCCCTCTTAACCCGCTTCAAATTTTTTATGTGGTATTTTGGTTCTTTTAAAGTCCCGCTCATTGGCTATTTGAATCCACGGCTAATCACCCTGACAGATCAAGAAATTGTCATCAAGCTCCCCCTGACCCGACGCAGTAAAAATCATCTTCACTCCATGTATTTTGGCGCACTTGCTGTTGGTGCTGATTTGGCCGGAGGATTGCATGGGTTCTACCATGCAAGACAAACTGGCGTAAAAGTATCCCTCGCTTTCAAATCGTTTCAAGCCCAATTTTTAAAACGTCCAGAGGCAGATGTATATTTTGTCTGTGCAATGGGTGATGTTGTCAAAGACATGATCCTGGAATCCAAAAAAACAGGACAGCGAGTTAACAAGCCCTTGCAGGTTACTGCATACACTCACTATCCACACCAATCAGAAGAAGTTGCTAATTTTATTCTTGAATTATCATTGAAAGTCATTTGACAAAAGGCTCATTGCACTCTAACTTGAAAGATATTCGTTAGATCTTCGTCACCGTATTAGCATATCCGAGCCGCGACCATCAGGGAATATTTACTGAGACAATCGCCGTTAAGATATGCACTGGTTATTGATCACCCTATGGGCAATGATAATGATTGATATAAATATCCATTCACAACCAACCGATGAAACATGTGGAGCAACATGCCTTCAATCAATTTATAATTATTATGGTTTAAACATTAGTCTGAATACGGTTATCAATGAAGTGGAGCGCTCTATTTCAGGCGGTACATTGGCTCCACTTTTGGGTAAACATGCTTTACAAAACGGTTTTCATACCACGATCTATGTCAATGACCTAACTGTATTCGATCCAACCTGGTTTAAACATGGTGCCGCTTGCAGTGAACATTTACATAAAAAACTCGAAGCACAATTGAAACATAAGACCAATCCAGGGATTGAGCATGCCAGTATTGCCTATCAGCAATATTTGCGATCCGGTGGCATTGTGCGATTTCGAACCTTGAATGTGAAATTACTCAAAACGTATTTCGAAAAAAAAATACCCATTTTAACCGGATTAAGTGCGACGTACCTATATTTGAGTGCGCGTGAGCATTTTACACCTGAGGGTGTATCTACCTATGATGATATTCGCGGCACGCCATGTGGACACTTTGTGGTGTTATGCGGCTATGATGAAAAGAAAAAGCGCATCATCGTTGCTGATCCTCATCGCGAAAACCCATTATCTCATAACAATTATTATACGGTTAGCAGTCATCATTTAATTAACGCCATCATGCTGGGTGTTTTTACATATGATGCCAATTTACTTATCATCGAGCCAAAAGGGATCTAGATGCAAACTGTCGTCGTCACTGATCATCCACAAGATTGGGATTTTTTGAGCCCTCTCGCATCCATTGTCGAAGCATCCGATTATTTGTCAGATGAGCAATATCATCAACATAAATCCATGCGTGTGATTAATTTATGTCAGTCTTACAATTATCAAACGATTGGGTACTATGTCTCACTTTTAGCGCAAGCTCGAGATCATAAAACAATACCGTCTGTATTGAGCATTCAAGACGTATTGAATGCCAGCCTCTCCAAACAAATCTCGCATGAAATCGACGACGATATTCAACACGCGCTACATGACATAAAGGGTGATGAATTTATTCTAAGCTTGTACTTCGGTCAAAACATGGCAAAACGATACTGTACCATCGCAAAAAAATTACATAACCTATTTCCACTGCCGCTGCTGCGGTTTACCCTGGAGCGAAAAAAGCACTGGGCGATTAAAAAATTAAGCGTTTTATCTCTCGCCGATATTCCACCCCATCACCATGAATTTATGCGGCAGGCCGCCGAAGCGTACTTATCCAAAAAACGCTTTCACCAATGGCGGAAAAAGCAGCGTTTTCATGATCTGGCCATTCTTGTTGATCCAACGGAACCCAATCCCCCTTCCAATAAAAAAGCACTGGAATTATTTGTCAGTGCAGGGGAAGCATTGGGTCTGAATGTCGATTTCATTGATAAAAATGACAGCAAATCCATTGCAGAATATGACGCCTTGTTTATCCGAGCCACTACATCCGTTGATCATTATACCTATCGCTTTGCACGCCGTGCTGCACAAGAAAACATGGTGGTAATGGACGACCCTCAATCCATTGTGAGATGTTCCAATAAAGTTTACCTTGCTGAATTGTTACGAAGTCACCAGGTTTTAACACCTGAAACCATATTTATCAGTAAATATGACAACGTATTGCCGTCCTTCAACTTTCCTTGTGTCATCAAAAAACCGGACGGCGCTTTTTCACAAGGCGTCGTCAAATTGCATGATCATAATGACTTACAGAAATCACTAAAACAATTTTTTAAAACGTCTGATTTAATTCTCATACAGCCATTCATACCGACAGAATTTGATTGGCGCATTGGTGTTATCGATAATAAACCCCTCTTTGCCTCGCGTTATTTTATGGCCAAAGATCACTGGCAAATTTACAACTGGAAATCAGTGCATGAAAATGAAGGTACATTTGATACCGTTCCCCTCGATAAAGTACCGGAAGGTGTAGTAAAAACAGCACTAAAGGCTACTCGCTTAATTGGCAATAGCTTATATGGTGTTGATATCAAAAGCATTGATGATAAACACTACGTTATCGAAGTAAATGACAATCCGAACATTGATGCCAATATTGAAGACCAAATTACAGGCGAGATGCTTTACCAAGACATCATGTCAGTCTTTTTACAACGCATTCGCAGGAACCATGGCTATGACCTCTAATTATCCTATTTTTTCGGTGCTCGGATTAGAAATCGAGTACATGCTGGTAGATCGAGACACACTGTCCGTCCAGCCAGTCAGTGATGTGATACTAACTACCTTGGCTGGTGAACAAGTCAGTGATGTCGTCTTGGGCGACATTGCCGCGAGTAACGAATTGGTTATGCATGTTCTCGAATTAAAAAATAATGGGCCGAAACCTGCCACCGCACCCGTTGCTGAACAGTTTCAGCAAGCTATTTTACAAATGCAACCTGTACTGCAGCAACACAACTTGCAATTTCTACCCACGGGCGCCCATCCCTGGATGGATCCCTTAACAGAAACTAAACGGTGGCCGCACGGTAATCGTGAGATTTATCAGCAATACGATTCGATTTTCAACTGTTGCGGACATGGCTGGGCCAATTTGCAAAGCATGCATGTCAATCTGCCCTTTGCCAACGATGATGAATTTTCACAATTACACAACA
>CAMDBQ010000102.1 GCA_945889365.1 Legionella genomosp. 1
TCGCGGCTCTGTTTATGGTATAGTGTGCTTCATATTTTCACAATAAATTGAAGAATCAACATGAATCACACCTTTATTGCCCTCCCTCTCCAAGACGCTCTATTAACCAATCTTGCCTCTTTAGGCTATGAAAAAATGACACCCATTCAGGCAAAAAGCTTGCCTGGCATGCTCAATGGGGATGATGTCATTGCAAAAGCCAGTACCGGCAGCGGTAAAACTGCAGCGTTCGGTTTAACCTTATTAAACAGCATCAATCTTAAATTTTTTGCCGTACAAGCCTTGGTCTTATGTCCCACGCGTGAATTAGCTGAACAAGTCAGCCAAGCCATTCGTCAACTCGCACGCCAAATGGCAAACGTCAAGATTATCAATTTATCCGGTGGCATGCCCATGAGGGCTCAATTGGATTCATTAAGACACGGCGCTCACATTATCGTTGGCACACCGGGTCGCGTACAAAAACACTTGGATAAAGAATCATTGGTGTTGGAAAAAATCACCACCTTGGTTTTGGATGAAGCCGATAGAATGCTCGACATGGGCTTTCTTGATGCCATCCGCGCAGTGGTTAAGTTCTGTCCTAAAAAACGACAAACATTATTATTCTCCGCAACCTATCCAAAAGAAATCAAGCAGATGTCTTTCGAGTTCATGCAGAATCCAACGGAAGTATTTATCGAAAGCTCTGAAGCGACTCAAGACATTGAGCAACGATTCTATGAAGTTAATCAGTGCAATAAATACGCTGTACTCACGTCTTTATTAAGACAATACAAACCCACATCATCGCTCATTTTTTGCAATACCAAGCAGCTGACCACTGAACTAACAGCCCAGCTAAAACAAGACGGCTTCAGCGCCATTGCATTAAATGGCGACATGGAACAGGTCGACCGTGATGTAGCCATTATAAAATTCACCAATCAAAGTTGCTCGATTTTGGTCGCTACCGACGTGGCTGCGCGTGGATTGGATATCAAGGAACTACCCTTGGTCATTAATTATGATCTGGCTTATGAAGGCGATGTTCATACCCACCGTGTAGGACGAACCGGACGGGCTGGCAGTAAAGGCATAGCCATCAGCTTAACCATGCCCTCAGACGGCCAACGCATCTGTGCGATTGAAGACACTCAAACTCTGCCGTTAACCTGGGGCAACATTGCAGAAATACCGCAATCCAACTCACAACCCGCAGCCCCAACCATGAGCACGCTGTGTCTGGATGTAGGTAAAAAAGATAAAATTCGTGCGGGCGATATCATGGGCGCGTTAACCAAAGACTTAGGCCTACCGGGCGATACCATCGGAAAAATCAATATATTGCCGCTTAAATCTTACGTTGCCATTAACAATAGTCATGTTACACAAGCTTATAAATCCATTCAAAATGGGAAGCTAAAGGGAAGGCGGGTGAATGTACGTAAAATTTAATTCAGTCCACAACCAGCGCAAGCGAAATGCTACACTCAACACCCACTGTTGAATCGGCATATCTTTAACCTGATTTAAACGAAAAAATGCGCCTAACTTCTTTTGAAGCAGTCCAACGAATTAAATCAGCGTTGACTCTTTTTTAGCCCGGACTGCCAAGAGATGAGGGAAACATCCACGACGGTCACAGCTCCGATACTGGAGAGCTGCACTAGTGCCTTGAACGGTTATTTCATCCGCCAGGTGCAACCTTCAGCCCCATCCTCAACCTCAATCCCCTGAGCCAAAAGCTGGTTTCTGATTTCATCAGCACGCGCCCAGTCACGTTGCTGACGTGCTTGAAAACGCTCGGCTACGAGTTGCGTAATGGCGTCGGTATCGATTGAACCTGCTTGTAAAAATACCTCAGGAGACGCTTGCAGCACACCCAATATTGAACCCAGATGCTTCAAGGTCGCAGCCAGTTGCGGTGACTTGGTTTTATTGATTTCTCGACTCAGTTGAAATAGCACGGCCAACGCAATCGGTGTATTAAAATCATCATTCATCGCCGCATCAAATTGAGCCACCCAAGTTACATCGATGGTTTCATTGTTTGCACAAGGCACGTCTTTAATCGATTGATAAAAGCGGGTTAAGGCTTTGCTGGCATTCTGTAAGTTATCATCTGAATAATTCAACGAACTACGATAATGGCTGCTTAATAAGAAATAACGAATGACTTCCGGATGATGCTTTTTCAACACATCCGCAATCGTAAAAAAATTACCGAGTGATTTAGACATTTTCTCATTATTAACCTGCAACATGCCAACATGCAGCCAGTAATTAGCGAATGGTTTTCCTGTAGCACCTTCGCTTTGTGCGATTTCATTTTCATGATGAGGGAACTGCAAATCAAGCCCACCCCCATGGATATCAAATTGTTCACCCAATTGATCCATGGCCATCGCCGAGCATTCAATATGCCAACCTGGACGCCCATCACCCCATGGTGAAGGCCAGCTAGGTTCATTAGGTTTGGCGGCTTTCCATAATACGAAATCGAATGGTGAGCGCTTTTCCTTAACCACTTCAACGCGTGCACCCGACTCTAAGCCATCCAAATCTTTATGCGATAATTTACCGTAATCAGCGAATCGCGCAACTTCATAATAAACATCAGCATTATCACCGACGTAGGCATGCTCGTTTTGGATTAGACGTTGAATCAAACGCACAATACTATCAATGTGGTCCGTTGCGCGTGGTTCATAGTCAGGTGGTAAAATAGCCAATGCACGCTCATCTGCATGCATGGTCTCAATGAAATGCGTGGTTAATTCGTCAATTGGGATCCCGCGCTCAAGTGCTCGCACAATGATCTTATCATCAATGTCAGTGATATTGCGCACATACGTTACATCAAACCCTTGCGCACGCAAAAACCGCACGATCACATCAAAACAAACCATTGAACGAGCATGTCCTAAGTGACATAAATCATACACCGTGATACCACAAGCATAGAGACCAATTTTTCCCGGTTCAATCGGGGTAAACACTTCTTTACTGCGGGTTAACGAATTATATAAACTCAGCATTTAACTCACCTTTCCCCAAGTATCTTTCATATCCACCACGCGATGAAACGCGACCACTTGCCCTTTCTCCACCTTATTCACGCGATAATAACCCAAACGCTCGAACTGGAACGTTTCATCCTGTGGTTGTGCAGCCAATGATGGCTCACAAAGTGCTTTTTGCACTTGCATTGAGTCATGATTCAGGAATTGCAGGAAGTCTTCTTCACGCGCAGGATTGGCATCATGGAACAAACGATCATATTGATAAATCGTAACCGGATAAGCATGTGCTGCAGACACCCAATGAATCACGCCTTTGACTTTTCTGTCTGGCGGATTTTTACCCAGCGTTTCGGGATCATAGGTGCATCGCACTTCAATCACGTCCCCCTGCTCATCCTTAATTACATCCGTGCAACGAATCACATAAGCGTGACGCAAGCGCACTTCGGTACCGGGAGATAATCTGAAATATTTTTTCGGTGGATCTTCCATAAAGTCACTGCGTTCAATGAAAATCTCACGTGAAAACGGCAATATACGGCTGCCAGCGTCTGGATCGTTGGGATTAAAACTGGCGCCAAACTCTTCAACCTGGTTTTCAGGATAATTTTCAATGACCACTTTCAACGGCTCAAGTACGCATAATGCACGTTTAGCGGTGGCATTTAAAACATCACGCACACAGGCTTCAAAAATTGACATATCAATCACGGAATCACTGCGTGAAATACCAATGATTTCGCAAAATTGTCGAATCGCTGCGGGCGGATAGCCACGTTTTCGCATACCCGACAATGTAGGTAATCGCGGATCATCCCAACCTGTTACCACGTTTTTTTCGACCAATTCACGAAGTTTACGTTTACTGGTAATCGTATGGGACAAATTCAAGCGGGCGAATTCAGTTTGTATCGGTTGTGCTGGAACGGGTAAATGTTCAATTAACCAATCGTATAGTGGGCGGTGATCTTGGAATTCTAGTGTGCACAACGAATGTGTGATTTTTTCCAAAGCATCAGATAATGGATGCGCATAATCATACATCGGATAAATGCACCAATCATTGCCTGTACGTTGATGAGCCACATGACGAATGCGATATAACACCGGATCACGCATGTTAATATTGCCTGATTGCATATCAATGCGCGCACGCAAAACATGCGTTCCATCAGGGAATTCACCGGCTTTCATACGGGTAAATAAATCCAGACTCTCATCAGCTGTGCGATTACGATAAGGGCTTTCACGACCTGGCTCTTGCAGCGTACCGCGATAAGCACGGATCTCATCCATGCTCAAGCTATCAACGTAAGCCATATTTTTCTTAATCAGCATCACCGCAAAATCGTACAATTCCTGATAATAATCAGACGAATGGGTCATGTTGCACCAGCTAAAACCCAGCCAACGGACATCTTCGATTATGGCTTGTACGTATTCGTCTTCTTCTTTGATTGGATTGGTATCATCAAAGCGTAAAAAACATTTCCCGGAGAATGCTTCAGCCAAGCCAAAATTCAGGCAAATGGATTTGGCGTGACCGATATGCAGATAGCCATTTGGCTCTGGCGGAAATCGGGTCACAACGGCTTGATGTTTGCCGGATGCCAAATCATCAGTAATCAATTGCCGAATAAAATGTGTGCGTTTTTCAGTAGTGTCGTTCATAAATAATTACCCTGTTACATCTATAAGAATTGGAGATTCGACAAAGGGAGACGCATCTTTTTTCACGTCACTTTGTCCAATGTATCAACAAGAAGGGGCAAGCCAATCGAGCCTTGTGTCACACCAAAGGCTTCTGGATAGGTCACTGCCACCAAATACAAGCCATATGGCGGTGCTGTTTCAGCGCCCAGTTTTCGGTCTTTAGCCAGCAATACATCCTGTACCCAAGCTAGCGGTTTGCGCGCTGAACCCACGGCCATCAGCACACCGGCAATATTTCTAACCATGTGGTGTAAAAACGCATTAGCAGTAATATCAATGATAACCATATCACCCTGGCGGGTAACTTGCAGGTGATGAATATTACGCATGGGCGTTTTTGACTGGCACTCAACGGAGCGAAACGAGGTGAAATCCTGCTCACCAATTAAAAACTGAGACGCTTCCTGCATCACACGGTGATCGAGTTGACGATATTGCCATGTTACATTGCCACGCAACAGAGCGGGTCTGATTGGGGTATTATAAATCACATAACGATAACGTCTGGCGGTAGCTGAATAACGTGCATGAAAATCATCGGGCATTTCTTTCGCCCATTTGACACAAACATCTTTCGGCAAAAACGAATTAGCACCATGAACCCAGGCGCGCGTAGCTCGCTCTTTTTCCGCATCAAAATGGACTATCTGACTGGTTGCATGCACGCCAGTATCTGTTCTGCCGGCACAAACAACACTGACCTCATGCGAAGCAACCCCAGCCAGCGCATCTTCTAACACTTGCTGAACGGTACGCAAACCCGTTTGCGACTGCCAGCCGTGGTACCGGCTACCATCGTATTCAACCATCAAGGCAACACGCATACGCAATTCCAAATCAAAACGGTCAATGTATAACACCGCGCGGTCTTTGTCCAGCCGCAGTAGCCGTATCCACAGGGCTGTCCCATCAAAATTGGCACCGAAGTTAATCAGTTAGCACGATCTGCTCCCTTCTCCTGTTTGGAAGGGCTGGGGATGAGGGTGCCCGGGTGTGGCTCGGTTTCGAGTAATGCCAGGATTTTTGATTAAAATAGTTTGACATAGCGTAGTCGATTGATTTATCTAGCTGTTTTGAATCAATTGAAATGGATAGTTCGGGTATGGCAAGTGCTTTTGCTACCGGTGCCAGATTGATTCTTGCCCAACAAAAAACA
>CAMDBQ010000103.1 GCA_945889365.1 Legionella genomosp. 1
ATCCGGTTTTGGAATGGGACCTTCCAGCCTCTGCTTGAGCAGAGCCAGGTCACTCGTTCTCACTTCACATAAGGCGGTTAACGCCGCTAAATCGCTACCCGCCGCGAGCCCCGCGGCCTGGGTAATACACCACCACCAGCCGCCGGCGCCCCCGACGTGTCCCCGGCAAATTCCAAAATCAACCCCGAGAGCAGAAGTAGGAGAAACAGCCTCGAACCAAGAATCAACGGCACCCGTTCTATGATTATAGAACTCCAAAGACCGCTTAAATGTTTTTTTATTAAACGGTGGTGTTGGATAAAATGCCTCGTCAGGGTCACAATAGTGTTGAGCTACGTGTGCCGGAACGTAGCGCTGGGCCAGTCCCACAACTTGAGACCATTGATATATAATCGCATCCGAATTATGAGCCTCGTGCCAGTTTTCATACTCATTTGCATAGGTTTGAAGGGCGGCCTTGATGGGTGAAAAATCATAATGCGCCTCATGAATGGTAGTGCCATTTAATTTATAATCCAGGCCATCCTGCACTTGTGCGTTGAATTGTTCCAGTAACCCCCGAGTTATGCCTGGACCTTGCTCGCTTTCTGACAGGCAATCCAGCATCATATTGCACATGTATCGGGTGTCCAATGCCCACAAGGCATATCTAAAGGCGGTTGTTTCAAACGTTCGACCAGAATAATCGGTGGCGGTTCCTGTCATTGTTAGTAATTCAGGATGGATTTTTAATATTTTTGCTGCCTTTTCCTGTTCGCCATGCATGACCTGTAATAACAATTTATTGGCCATTTTTTGCAGACGAGCCGGTTGGAATAAGCTCTGGGTTGTTTTTGACACCACCGCTAACGTTGACTTGTCTTTATCAGTTAAATACTGGCCCACAGCGGCTGCTGTTATATCCAATGGCAAATCGGTTAGTTTGGTTGGCATTATCTATCTCCACCATGATATATGGTTTTATTATAGGCAGATAGGCTTTGATTAGCAAATTCAAGGAGAGCGTAATTCGTTCGGCTACTCAAATTTAATATTATGGCTAACGTTAAAAAAGGCTAAAGTCGAGGCTAATACAAGCTGATATATCAATGAGCTTGATTCATAGGCAGTGACTTTTAACAAGTCCCCATGATTTTCGGACTTTGAAAAACACGAGTTGCATCATAAAGAATGTTACCCAAACGGGGTGCTGAGAAGGATAATACAACACTTTGGTCAGCGTGCCTGTGCGATTTACCTTAAGCCCGCTTGAGCTGATTCTCGATTGGTTATTGTCAGGCACACTGTCCCGAAAGCGGTGTTATTCATCACGTGAACACAATGGTATTGCCCAAAATGGACGATCATTACCTAACCGTGATCCTGATGGGGTCATTGATAAATAAGATGGCAGCAACATAAAGAAAAAAGGATGGAAATAATTTGGTAATCGTAAAATGGCATGTTCTTTTTTTTAGCGACAGGGTTTAATTAAGAAAAGATTGGGCTACGGTGCGGAATGGCAGAGTATTAATCGAGATCGCGCCATTAAAAGTATTTTTCAAATAACGCAATAACAGATCTGGTTTTGCAGGCATCGTATCTCTTTTTACTACGCTCCCATCGCATATACCTGCGCATGAATACGTTTTTTTGTGGACATCAAGGCCTGTATATATTATCTTTTCTTTATAACTATAAGTTTTCATTTTGGATCGCTCCTAAGTAATTAGTTTGCATAACAAATTATTTATCGGCAGGGATGCTCTTTTATTTAAGACTGCTATTATTAAAGTACGGTACAGGCGGGAACGCCGATGACCATAGAGCGATTTGGAGGCGGCTTTATGCCGCCTCTTTACTTTTAATCGCTCTTATAAATATTCCGGGGATTTAAAGGGGCCGGCCCCATTGATCTAAAGGAGAATGTCCCTTTTCCTTTTTCTTTGCCTTTGCCTTAATTACAGCATAGCAACTCCCAAAACAGGAGAAGGGAGCAGATCGTGCTAACTGATTCACTTAGGTGCCAATTTAGATAGGACAGCCCTGAACATCAGCCAACCCTTTGAGACGGCGCGTTGGGTTTCAGTACATAATAATAATAAAGAACGATTTTGCGCCTCCTCAGGGTGAACGGACCTTGGGGTTTTGGGATTAAAAAAGGCTAAAATCCAGATAGAATGATCACCTAAAAAATCAAAAGGTCTTTAATGAAAAAATATAACTATCCACGTCATCCTGAACGCAATCAGGGATCTCCCTCCGATGGCACTAATTTAGTGCATGCCTCTGGTAAGCATCGTGTCAAATCATGGGGATTCTTCACTTCGCTCAGGATGACGTGGTGGTTTTCAATCTTGTTTTTCACATCCCTGTTTAGCTTTGCAAATCCGCCGCCGACAGAGACTGTATTTCAACTCACAGCGGAACGTGTTGATCCTAATTCATTCTTACTCAAGTGGCATATCAAAGATGGCTTCTTATTGTATAAAAAAAGCATCAAATTAAGCCAGGAATCCCAAGCCCATTTTCAATTAGGCAACATCATTCTTCCAGCAGCGCTTCAAAAAACAGATGGCAAAGGTCATAGTTATGATATTTATCGTAAACAAATCCTATTAACCGTACCCGTATTGGGGAAAGAATCTGGCGAAGCATCGCTTGATGTACATTTTCAAGGTTGCTCAGACGATGGGTTTTGTTACCCGCCGCAACAAAGTAAACTCAAGTTAACCTTTGACTCCAAATTGGCATTAAATCAAATCAGCATAGACGATCAACAAGAACCCATTTCAGCCAAAACCAATCAAGTTAAAAAAAGTACCGACTTAGAGCAACTATTCTCTGGCAGTAGTTGGGGCATCATCATCTTAAGTTTCTTTGGTTTCGGCTTGCTGCTTGCGTTTACCCCGTGTGTTCTGCCTATGATTCCCGTGCTATCAGGAATTATCGTCGGCCACGGCCATCACCTATCTACTCGGAAGGCGTTTTTACTCTCATTAAGTTATGTATTGAGCATGTCTGTCACCTATAGCTTGATTGGTGCCGTAATCGCCTTCATGGGTAATAATTTGCAAGTAGTCATGCAATCCCCTTGGGCAATTAGTTTGTTTAGCCTAATATTTATCTTACTTGCCCTGTCCATGTTTGATGTTTATGAATTACGCTTACCTGTTTCCTTGCAAAGTAAAATGGCCAATATCACGCGCAGCCAACACGGCGGACATTACCTGAGTGCTGGCATCATGGGTTGTCTGTCTATTTTAATTCTTTCACCATGTGTTACAGCACCTTTAATTGGCGTTTTAGGCTATATTGCGCATGAGGGAAGCATTGGCTTAGGTATATTGTCTTTGTTTTTCTTAGGATTAGGCATGGGAACACCTTTACTGTTGATTGGCACATCAGCTGGCAAATTTTTACCCAAAGCGGGGCAATGGATGAATGAAGTGAAAGCTTTCTTTGGCGTGATGCTACTGGCTGTAGCCATTTATTTACTGGGACGATTACTGCCCAGCATCTTAACCATGGGGTTATGGGCTTGTCTGTTGATTTTTTCAGGCATTTATTTAGGTGCTTTTTCCAGAGCCACATCCAAACTGGACAAATTTAACCAAGGTGCGGGACTTATCCTGTTGGTTTATGGTGTTTTAATTCTCATTGGCGCAAGTCGGGGACATAGCAATCCTTTGGAGCCACTTAAACCAGAATACAAAGCAAGTTACTCACTGAATGCGCATCAAAAGATAACCGCGAAAACGGTTGGTGAAGCCGTTGCGGTACTTGCCAGTGCTAAGTTGGAAGGTAAACCTGTGATGGTTGATTTTTATGCTGACTGGTGCCCATCCTGCAAAGAGATGTCCAGTACAACTTTGCGCGATTCCAGGGTTAAAAATGCACTGAGTGAATTTGTGATTTTAATCGTTGATCTGAGTGCCAATAGCAGGGATAGCCGTGATTTATTGACTTATTTTAATGTCGTTGCTCCACCCACGTTTCTATTTTTTGATGCCGATGGCCGGGAATTGGAGAATCTTCGTTTGGTTGGGAAAGTTTCGGCTGAAGCGTTAATTGTAACGTCTCGAGATATTTAAGACGCTCTATCTCAACCTATTTGAGGTGAAACAGATGAACTATAATAAACCACCCAAGGACTAACCCATCAGCTCCCAATGCAAGCTGATGCTGTTGGCTCTGCATGCCACCATGACAGATACACGTCATCAACTGCCATGCCCCGCTGATTCCTCAGTATTAAGCGATCGCCGCGGCACCGGGTAAATTGCAAAATGGATAACCTATTATCCAGCGGTATGCGGTGGGTGTGTCTTGATTAAGCTCAATACTAGACATATTATCAGAGTATGTCATCATAATATTCACTTTTTTAAATACCCGAGGAACAGCACCGGATGTGCTATCGACGATTCATACCCTTGATGCTCCTCATTTTTTTGCTTTGTTCTTTCACACCCACAACATGGGCTGTGCGAAGTATTAATAAATCATGGTCGCTCCTTACCCTCACAGGAAATTACGGCGCTTTCCTGTACAATATAGAGCCTCAAATCCGTATTTTTGAACAAACCAACCCCTTTCAACAATTTTTGACCAATGCAAGCGGCGGTTACAACGTTACGCCGGACTGGCAACTGTGGTTAGGGCAAGCCGTAACAACGGTTTCGCAGGATGCTATCCCCGGAAGCGTTGATGAGGTCCGTTTTTGGCAGCAAGCCGTTTGGAATAAGCAGCTACGCCGCATGAAATTCTCAAGTCGTACCCGTGTGGAAGAACGACGGTCATTTGGCTTTAGTGATTGGGCCTTTCGATTTCGTGAGCGCGCCCTGCTGAGTATTCCGTTAACGGAGAAAATCGCACTTGAAGCAACTGACGAGGTATTGTTCAATTTAAAACATGTACAATGGCTTACTACTGGAACATGGGATCAAAACAGAGCCTCGCTTTCAATTGTACAACAACTGTCTGAGTACTGTTTTATTTCTGTGGGCTACATGAACCAATACCTGTTTATCATCAACAGCCCTCAATCCGACAATGTACTGCTGATGAACTTGAGATTTAATCTACCCGAGTGAATGACGTGTTTGCCCTTCATTGACTTGGCTTTGTTTCCTAACCCCCTTCAGCGCAGAGGTCTTAATGCAGGGCCACGCTGCGGGGGGTTAAGAAACAACGCCTGTAAGAGCTTTATTTACAAGACCCTTGTAGCCCTTGGTTTTTATCCTGTCCGATTTGGCCACAAGTCTTGCTATTTACGTAGCATTTTTGGCCTTGACTGCACCCGTTCGCGAGGGCTGACCCTGATCCACACTGGCAACTTTGCGCGGCTAGGTCAAGTGAGCAGGTCAAGAATATTGCACTAATTATAGCAATTTGCGATAAAGTCTTCATTTTGATTCTCCTTAATTGCATCCAATTCCATGGATAGTTTTAAACATACTTCATTACAACGCTTTATTAGCCCGTTACACCAAGATGTCCATCTCTCTATATAGCGTCCAATGCTAGCAGTGCTGGCACCCTTCGCATAACGCTGGGCTAATTTCGTTCGGTGGTTGGAGGGACTTGTTTTGGATATGCTAGCGTTCCTGCCAAAGTGCAAGCCTAAAAAGTAAAAGCCCGCTCTAGTGCTCCCGATAAAGGTCTTGTCCAGGTGCATTTTTAATTTCAGTTGATTTAAAATTCTAGATGTCAGCTGATTTGTTTGTGAATATTTTTTACTCATATATATATTTATAGATTAAAAATAAATCGTTGTCAATCTTGTGAATTGATATTGTAATTA
>CAMDBQ010000104.1 GCA_945889365.1 Legionella genomosp. 1
TTCAGCTTAGAAAGTTGCCCTGCTTAAATCGCTGTTATTGCATTTACCCTGTGATATCGAGAGGATACCAAATATGCTTCTCAGCATCCGTACTGTTCTTACGCAAGTCACGAGCATATTGCCGGAGCTTAGCCTTGTCCATTCCCCTCTCCCCAACCCTCTCCCGCGAAATAGCTCAGTCTACTATCCATTTTCCCGGCGCGGGCGAGGGGGCTGTTCCGAGTAATCAATCGTATCGTGATTCTTACTCATTGGGGCATAGTTTAGGAGAAATATTTTTGCAATGCATCTACAAACCACCGCCAATCGCTCTAATTCTTTTGCGTTCATGGCTATTAGCTCCCCTAACATCTTCGATCTCCCTTTCGTTAAACCACTCTAAAAGAGTAGTCTCGCCGGGACCCTAAGGGGGCATTTCTAATTTGCCGCTACAATTGGCGTGTTGTGATTGCGCCCAATCCATTAAACAGGTATAATTCGCGCACTTTTTTTACAAATCGAGTACTATGAATCATAAAGTTGGCTTTGTTAGTTTGGGCTGTCCTAAAGCCTTGGTTGATTCAGAACGAATCATTACACAATTGCGGGCTCAGGGTTACGATCTGGTGTCCACGTTCAAGGATGCGGGCGTTGTGGTGATCAATACTTGTGGGTTTATTGATGCAGCAGTTAAAGAGTCATTGGATACCATTCGTGAAGCGATGGCTGAAAATGGCAAGGTAATTGTCACGGGCTGCTTGGGTGCCAAAGCCGATATTATTCGTGAAGCCTGTCCTGATGTGTTGCACATTAGTGGTGCGCATGCCTATGAAGAAGTGGTGCGTGCGGTGCATCGCCATTTGCCACCCCCTACTGATCCGTTTGTGCAGTTGATACCACCTCAAGGAATTAAACTGACACCTCGCCATTATGCTTATTTGAAAATATCTGAAGGCTGTAATCAAAAATGCACGTTCTGCATTATTCCTACCATGCGCGGAAAATTGCAAAGCTATCCGATTACTCAGGTTCTGACTGAAGCGAAACGCTTGAAAGAAGCCGGTGTTCAGGAAATATTGGTGATTTCGCAAGACACCAGCGCATATGGTATTGATACCCGTTATCAACCGGCTGAGTGGCAAGGAAAAACCATCAATACACGTTTTTATGATTTGTGTGAGCAATTGGGTGACTTGGGCATTTGGGTGCGTTTGCATTATGTTTATCCTTATCCGCATGTGGATGACATCATTCCATTGATGCGCGACAAATTGATTCTGCCCTACCTTGATATTCCATTACAACATGCCAGCACGCGCGTATTGAAAGCGATGAAGCGCCCTGCTAGCAGTGAAAATACGTTGGCACGGATTGCGCATTGGCGTGACATTTGTCCGGATATTACGTTGCGTTCTACATTTATTGTCGGCTTTCCTGGTGAAACGGAGTCTGAATTTGAAGAATTGTTGACGTTTTTGGATGCGGCTAAACTAGATCGTGTGGGTTGTTTTCAATATTCACCGGTTGATGGCGCCAGAGCTAATGCGTTGGCTGATCCGGTTCCGGATGATGTTAAAGAGGATCGTTATCATCGATTTATGCAATTGCAGGCGGGCATCAGCCGCGACAAACTGGCATCAAAGATTGGTTCACAGCAAACGGTGTTGATTGATCATATTAATGATGAGGAAATCGTGGCTCGTAGCATGAGTGATGCGCCTGAAATTGATGGCTTGGTTTATTTGCCGCCGACTGCGGGGGTTAACGTAGGTACCCGGGTTGAGGTTAATATTACTGATAGCGATGATTATGATTTGTTTGGTGAGGTGGTTTAACGGCATTGTTGGGCCAAGGCCGCAACCTAGAGAGATTCGCTATTATTTTTTAAACGAGCGAATTATCTCTAGGACAGCATGTTTATATTGTTCTTTCACTACAAACGTTCCTTGCAAGATCCTTTGATGCAACACGCCATGATAATGCCGATAAGCGCGTTTAAGCGCTTTAAATTGGGCCTGACACAAGATAGACCCTTCATACAAGTGCCGCAACTGGGTCAATGTATGCGTTGCACGGACGCAGCCTTCTTGTGGATACGCTAAAATCAAAAATTGCACGAAAAATTCCAGATCCAACAAACCGCCTGGTGCGTGTTTGATTGATTCGGTGTCTGAATGCTTGCTGATTTTTTCACGCATGCCTTGCACTTCATGACGCAATACCTGTTTATCTCTAGTCGTAAACAACACATCGTGAACCAAGTGACCGAAGGTTGATCGGATCGGCATGTTGGAGCATAAAATCCGTGCGCGCATTAAGGCTTGATGTTCCCATGTCCAGGCTTGAGTGCGTTGATAATCAGCGAAAGCATCAATGTGACTGACCAAAAGCCCCGCGGCTCCTGAAGGTCTAAGTCGGGTATCGACAGGATACAGTACGCCAGCTTGCGATCGCGTGGTCAGCATATGGAGTATTTTCTGGGTGAGGCGCGTGACCAGGCGCTCGTCATCGGGCTTCGCTGCATGTAGAAACACCAAGTCGATATCTGAATCATAATTCATTTCTCGACTGCCTAATTTTCCATAAGAAATGATCGCGAATCGAGATTTAATTTGCATGATTTCAGGGTATTTTATACTTAACTGCTGACACGCGCAGGCCATTACTGCGGCAATAATCACTTCTGCCACATCCGACAAAAAACGACTTGCACGCACGGCACTACATTGACCCGACAATTCCGCACTCGCTACTTGTAGCCAACAGGTTAATTTAAATTGACGTAATACCTCGTCCTGCAATTCACTTTCGGCACAACGGGCCAAACGCTCTTGCAACGTTTGTGTCAGTTGCGCACGAGCCGGAGGCAGCCAGGCATTATCTTGATCCAGCAACACTTCAAGTAAAAAAGGCTGCGAAACCAATAATTCGGTAATAAATGGACTCAGCGCAAACCAATGCAACAGCGCTTGCAGTGCTTGTGGATTTTCGGTTAACAAGGCCAAATAAGCGCTTCGGCCGACAATGTTTTCAAGCAAGTGCATGACATTCAACAGCACTGTATCCGTTGATTCCACATGCGTAAGCTCACCTAGCAACAACACCATGAAACGGTCAAGCCGCATACGCGAAGCTTGGGTCAAATTACGGCAACGCGGTGAGTGTCGAAAGGCATGGATCATTTGATAACATCGTTCCGCCTGTTGAAAACCAAGGCTTGCGAGCAAATTAGCCGCCATGATTGATTCCACATGCCCTTGCCATAAACTGGCTAGCTGATTGGCCAGCAGACGCCTGGTATCTTCAAATGAATCAGCCCTACCCAATACCGCATGAAAAGCATGACTAACAATGCGCTGGTATTGATGCAATTTGTTTAAAAAAACGCCCCATGTGGCGAACCCCATGGCGAGCATGATTTGTGCTTGTTTTGCTGTATCTATGGGTAATGAATGCGTTTGTTGATCGTTCAACATTTGCAACGCATTTTCCAGTTTTCGTAAAAACAAATAGGCTTGACGCAAGGCTGTCGTTCGCACGAGCAATCCTTCCTGCTTTAATGCAAGCAAAGCGTCGAGGGCATTTTGACATTGCAGAGCAGGCAGCCTACCGCCTCGAATCAATTGAAAGCACTGGATCACAAATTCAACTTCACGAATGCCACCACGCCCACGTTTAATGTCATCCAACATGGGATTGAATTGTATTTCGCGTTCAATCATGGCCTTCATGCTGCGCAATGATTCAATCACACTGAAATCCACATAACGTCGATAGACAAAGGGCATGATCAGTTGATTAAACCATTCCTGGCCACTGGGATCGGCATCTATCAAGCGCGCTTTAACCATCGCATAACGCTCCCAGTCACGTCCCTGCTCCTGATAATAGGTTTCCATCGCAGTCAATGTGCAAACCAATGGCCCGCTTTCACCATTGGGACGCAGGCGTAAATCAACACGAAATACAAACCCATCTGTCGTCACGTTTTGTAATAACCGCATGAATTGTTGCACAACTTTGCTGTAGAATTCTTGATTACTGATGGACTCGGCTCCATCCGTATAACCGCTGGCTGAAAAGGCAAAAATCAAATCAATGTCAGAAGAAAAGTTAAGCTCCCTCCCCCCTAATTTACCCATCCCCAATACATATAATTGCGCGAGCTCACCGGATTCATGACAGGGTTTACCAAAGCGTGCGAATAATTGATGCTCACAATAGCGAAGGGCGTGTGTAATGAGCACATCTGCACAATCAGACCACCTGGTCATGGTCTCACGCGTCTCGGCTAGATTAGCCGCTTCACACAGCATCAAACGCAATAAATGACGATTACGAAAATGACGTAATCCGCTTGCGAATGCCTGGGGTGTTGTATCTAAAGCCATACCTGAAATCGAGCGCTGGTAGTCTGATTTATTTAATAGGGCATGACAATCATCTTCGTTTAACAAATGTCGCAAGGTATTAATATGACGACAGGCGTAATCACTAACGTGCAACAGGTGATTTACCGTTGTAATCAATGGGTGGGTAATGTTTGCGAAGTGCTTGTTTAATGGGGTTGACATCACGCATCGTCCAAATTGACCATTGTCGTCCCTGCTTTCGCGGGGACGACTTTTTCGTTCTTTAATGCGCCAGTCTCTGATGCACTGCCCCCTGTGATTCATACCAAAGCGTCACAAACAGAACCATTATAATCGGACCTACAAACAAACCAAGCAAACCTAATGTCTCAACGCCACCCAAAATACCGAACAATACGGCCAGGAAAGGCAATTGAGTCGCACCGCCAATCAATACGGGTTTAACAAAATGATCCGCGACGAACATAACCGTTGTTCCCCACACGATCACAACGATTGCAGCAATCAGACTGCCATTAAAAAATAAGATAGCCGCTATGATGCCAAACACAATCGGTACAACAAAAGGAATCATCGCAGCAAATGCGGTAATAAACCCCATCAAGGTTGGGGCCGGAAAATTAATCAAGGCATAGCATGCGCCCATCAGAACACCCACACCAATACCCACGACAATCGTACCATTCACTGTGGCACGAAGGGCTGCAGGTAGTCTGTCTGCATACCGAAACCAGCGCGCGCCTAAACAAAACTCACCCACATGGTTGATTTGTTTGAATAAAGCATCACCATCCCGGTAAAAGAAAAATAAACTTAATAAGGTAAATCCAACTTGAAAACTGCGATGAGCCAGACTTGTCCCGACCAGTTTTAGGTAGTAACTGGTTGGAGCCAGAGATAAATGTGAATTGGACAACAAATATTTAAGACTGCCTGGTTTACCGATATTTTCATCCCAATACGCCACGAATTCATGGCCAAAAAAAGGGATTTGCCGAATAAATTCCGGTGCCTGGCCGCCGTCACGATTAATTAGCTGCAAATAATTCATAAATACCTGCGATTCTGCCACCAATACCGAAACCAACCAACTTAAGGGAATAATTAACAAAAACACCAGGATTAACGTAAATAATATGGCGGCCAAATTATGTTTTGCACCAAACAGCCGTCGCCAATGCAGATATAATGGGTAGGTTGCCGTCACAATAATCCCCGCCCAAATCAATGAGGGAATAAACCTGTGAATAATAAAAATGGCTAAACCAACAATCCCAACGGTTAAACCAATACTGATCATTTCTTTATGATTTGCGTTCATCGACAGCACCATATTAATAGTTGCATGATTATCCAGGCGGGAATGGCGGCCAATATATCATCCAGCATAATCCCAAGCCCACCATGAACCTTCTG